>JAQGMQ010000527.1 GCA_028292305.1 Rhodoferax sp. | reverse complement strand
GTCGCCGCGGCCGTAGGACACGCCCACGGTCAAGCCATCCCACTTCGGCGAATCCCAGCGCAACTGGTCTGATACGCGCACATACGAGCCGCCGCCCGGCACCGAGGTGGCTTCGACCAGCGGGTTCACGCCGCCGTTGGCGAACGGCCAGTCCAGCGTCTCGCCGAAGGGCGTCAGCAGCCGGCCGATGCGGATCTTGCCGAAGCCGCCCTGCAGGCCGGCAAAGGTGTCGCGGGTGCCAAGGTTGCCGGATTCGTAAGGCTGCGCCGTCAGGCCGTTCGGGCCCAGGAAGCCGGTTTCGAGCTGCCAGATGAAGCTGACGTCGGTGCCGAGCTTGGGCAGCGCCAGCGGCTTGGCGCCGCGAAAGCCGATGCGCGATTCGTTGAGCACTTCGGTATTGCGCTGGCCAGCGCCGTTGACCGTGGACATCATGCCAAGCGCGACAACGCCATAGATATCGACATTCTTGAGATCGGCCATGGCGGGCACGGCGACGCAGGCCGCGGCGGCTGCGAGGGCAAGGGATTTGATTTGAAACATGGGGAACTCCTCCTATTGAACGGAAAACTCTGGGGCTACGGGAACAGCCGAAAGGCTGGTTTTTTCAATCACGGACGCTGGGCCCGGCAAAGAATCGATGGCCCGTCCGTCGACGTCGAACAGGCAAACTCGGTGCACGTCGGGCGCCAGGGCCACGTGGTCGCCGAGTTGGTGCGGCAGTTCGTGGCCGGGCAGGCTGACAATGAGGGCGGTCTCGGCGCCGGCGCAGTGCACGTGCACCAGCGTCGCGTCACCCAGGCGTTCGATCAGGTCGATGCGGCCGGTCAGCGCGCCGTCATGGTGTCCGGCGGCGGACAGCAGGCTGACCTGGTCGGGCCGGAAGCCAAGGCTGGCCGTGTCGCCCACGCGCGCGCCGCCGGGCTGGCGCGGCAGCACCAGCAATGCGCCGTCGGGCAGCTTCAGGCGCAGCTCGCCCTGGGCCACGTGGGTCACGGTTGCGGCCACCATGTTCATTTTTGGCGAGCCCAGAAAGCCGGCCACGAGTCGGTTGGCGGGCTGGGCATACAGCGCCATCGGCGCGCCGACCTGTTCGATGCGGCCGCCATTGAAGACGGCGATGCGGTCGCCCAGAGTCATGGCCTCGGTCTGGTCGTGCGTCACATAGACCATGGTGGTGCCGAGCTCCTTGTGCAGCCGCGACAGCTCGGTGCGCATCTGCACGCGCAACGATGCATCCAGGTTGGACAACGGCTCGTCGAACAGAAACACGCGCGGCTTGCGCACGATGGCCCGGCCGATGGCCACGCGCTGGCGTTGACCGCCCGAAAGCGCCTTCGGCTTGCGGTCCAGCAGGTGACTGATCTGCAGCACCTCGGCGGCGCGCCCCACGGCGGCCCGCACGTCGGCGCTTTTGCCACCCGCGAGCTTCAGCGCATAACCCATGTTCTGGGCCACGGTCATGTGCGGATACAGCGCATAACTCTGGAACACCATGGCGATGCCGCGGTCGGCCGGTGGCACATCGTTGATGCGCGCGCCGTCGATCAGCATGTCGCCGGAGGTGATGTCTTCCAGCCCGGCGATCATCCGCAGCAAGGTCGATTTGCCGCAGCCCGAAGCGCCGATGAAGACCATGAACTCGCCGTCCTCGACTTCCAGATCGACCCCCTGGATGACGCAGGCGCCGGTGTCGTAGGTCTTGACGATGTTGCGAAGCGTGAGTTTGGCCATGGGGTTCCTTTGGGTTGGGTTCACACGGATGCGGCGGGACCGCCCGGCGCGGGGATCAGCAGCGTCACCGGGCTGCGGCCGTTCGCCGGCGTGCCGGCCAGCCAGGCCTGCACGGCGTCGAGCGCGCCGTTGGCATAGCCCCAGCTCACCAGCGCCGGCGCGCAGACATCGAGCACCTGGAACGGGTTCCACAACACGATGTGCAGGTCGGGCCGCCAGTGCGCGGCCTGGGTGCCATAGCGCACCCGGCTGTTGGAGACCAGCACCGTGAACCGGTCGTCCTGCGGCAGGGCCTGCCAATCCAGCTGCGCCAGATCGTCGACCTGCTCGAGCACAACGTCGTCGAAGCCGTCGAAGACGCGCACGACGCGTTGCGCGGGCACGCCGGCTTCGGAAACCTGGTCGGACGCCACGCTGCGCTGCGTGATCACCCGCAAACGCGTGCCTGGCCGCGGCGGTTCGGCCAGGCCGACGGTGCACAGGCCGTCGGCCCAGGCGCGGTGCATCAACTGTTCGTCGCTCTCGCGCATCTCGTCGGAATACACGCCGATCTCGGCCGGGTAACGCAGCGCCAGGTCGTCGAGCCGGCGCCGTGAGCGGAACATCTCGCGGGCACTGAGCGAGCCGTCGTCCAGGCCGTCCTGCAGCGCCTGCACCGCCTGCGCCTGCTCGGCCGGGGTGCCGAGCGCCATCACCATGTCGGCGCCGGCGCGCAGGGCCATCGGTGCGGCCGCATGGTGGCCGTAGCGGTCATGGATGGCCTTCATCACCAGCGAGTCGGTGATGATCACGCCCTTGTATTTCCAGGTGTCGCGCAGCAGGTCGCGCAGGATGACCCGCGACAAGGTGGCCGGATGCGCCGGGTCGAGCTGCGGGTAGACGATGTGCGCGGTCATCATGGCCGGCGCGTCGAGCCGCAGCTTGTGAAACGGCAGCAGCTCCAGCATCAGCAGTTCACTGAGCGATTTGTCCACCGTGGGCAGGGCGAGGTGGGAGTCGACATGGGTGTCGCCGTGGCCGGGAAAGTGCTTCACGCAGCAGGCCACGCGCTCATGCAGCGCGCCGCGCATCCAGGCACCGGCCATGCGCGCCACGGCCGCCGGGTCCTGCGAAAAACTGCGTTCGCCGATCACCGGATTCAGCGGGTTGTTGTTCACGTCGAGCACCGGCGCGAAGTTCCAGTTGAAGCCCAGGCTGCGCAGACCGCGCGATACCGCCGCGCCGACCTGGTCGGCCAGAATCGGGTTGCCCGCCGCGCCAAGGCACATGGCCGAAGGCGCCTGCGGCAGGAACTGCGCGCGCGACGTGGCGCCGCCTTCCTGGTCCACCGCGATCAGCGCGCCCGGGCCCATGACACCGCGCAGCGCCGTGGTCAGCTGGCGCACTTCTTCGGCGCTGCCCAGGTTGCTGCGAAACAGGCATACCGCGCGGAGACCCTGGCTGCGCAGGAATTGCGCTTGCTGCGGGTCGAGCTTGGTACCTTCGAGGCCCACCATCACCAGGTGGCCGGGTTTGAACACGCGTTGCAGATTCAGAAAAGGGAGCATGTTTGCTTTCGAAAATTGGAGGTGCGGCGGATGGGTGATGTGACGGACCTGGTGACGAGCGAAGAGGCAGGCCAGGGGCGCCTACTTCACCGCGCCCTCCATGCCGCGCATGAAAAAGCGCTGGGTCATGAAGAACACCAGCAGGGCTGGCGCCACCGTGAGCACGGCACCCGCGGCGATCACGCGGGTCGAGCTGCCAAAGGTGCCCGACAGCTCCAGAATCCCCACCGCCAGCGGCATGAGTTCGCTGCGGGTCAGCGCCACACCGGGCCACAGAAAGTTGTTCCAGGTGGTCACCGTCGTCAGGATCACCAGGGTGGCGATCTGCGGCAGCGACAGCGGCAACATCAGCTGCCAGAAGATGCGGAACTCGGAGGCGCCGTCCATGCGGGCCGCGTCGAGCAGCTCCTGCGGCACTTCCTCGAAAGCGTTCTTCATCATGAAGATGCCGATCGCCCCGGCGATCGTCGGCAGGATCACGCCGAGGTGGGTATTGACCAGCTTCAGCTGCGTCAGCGTGATGAAATTGACCAGGAAGTTGACCTCGGTCGGCAGCATCAGCGTGGCCAGGATCACGCCGAACACCAGGCCCTTGCCGCGGAACTTCATGCGCGCCAACGGGTAAGCGGCGAGCGCACAGACCACCACCGTCCAGAGCACGGTCCAGAAGGTGATCCACACCGAATTCCAGTAGTACTGGCCGATGCCGATCACGCGAAAGACTTCGATGAAGTTGGCCAGCGAGATGCCCTTGGGGATCAACGACGGCGGGAACGCGAACACATTGCCCTCGGTGCCGAGCGCGGTGGAAAGCGTCCACAGCATCGGGAACGCGCAGAGCAGCGCAATCGCCAGCAGCAGCGCATAGTGGGCAGCGACGCGGGTACCACGGCGCAGCAGAAAAGCGGTGCGGGGGCTGAAGAGCCGGCGCGTCGGCCGGGCAGGGGCGGTCCGGCTGTCGGCGGCCTGCATCACGGGAAGGGGGGTGGCGCTCATGGCGGGCTCGCTCAGCGGTGCTGCGGACGAATGAAGCGGAAATTGATCGCCGCGATGGCGATGCAAAACAGACTCACCACCAGGCTGGCCGCCAGTGCCCGCGGGAAGTTGAAGGCCCGGATGCCCTGGTCGTAGGCGTAGTACAGGCCGGTGTAGGTCGAGCTGATCGGCCCGCCCTTGGTCAGGATCAGCACCTCTTCGAGCACCTTCACCGCCGACAGCGACGACAGCACGCTGCACAGCAGAATGGTCGGCGCGATCATCGGCACGGTGATCGTCCAGAAGCGCTGCCAGGGGCCGGCGCCGTCCAGCACGGCGGCTTCTTCGATGTCCTTGGGAATCGACTGCAGTGCGCCGAGGTACAGCACCATGTACCAGCCCAGGCCGCGCCACATGGTCACGAACATCAGCGAATAGATGGCGATGCGGTCGTCGGTGAGCCAGCCCACAGGTTCATCGACCAGATGCAGCCACTGCACCACGCCGTTGATGAGACCCTGCTCGTTGTACATCCAGCCCCACATGATTCCGACCACGGACACCGAAGTCACGACCGGCATGTAGAAGGCCGCGCGAAACAGCTTGATGCCGGGCAGGCTGTTGTTGACCAGCACCGCCAGCAGCATCGCGCCGAGCTGGATCACCGGCACGATCAACAGGTACAGCGCTGAATTTCTGAGGCTGCTCCAGAACACCGGATCGTCGAACAGCACTTCGAAATTCTTCAGCCCGACCCAGCGCGGCGGTGTGATCACCTTGTATTCGGTGAAGGCCAGGTAGCTGCCCCACAGCACCGGCCAGAACGTGAAAGCCGCCAGCAACAACAGCGCCGGCGTGAGGAACGCCCAGGCCTGGAAGGTGTGGGGTCTGGCGGGTTTTGGGGTCATGGCAGCACCTGCTTTTGCGGTTATGGGTGGGGTACGGGCGTGGGCCGACACGCCGACGGTTTCAACAGCCGTCGGAGGCGAAAACTTCAGGGGAAAGGCGGTTGCGCGGCGCGACGCGGACCAGGGTTCGGGTGATCCGCGCCAGCGCAGCTTGCGGCTTACTTTTTCAGCCGGCTGTTCCAGTAGTCGGTGGCTTCGGTGAGCGCGAGCTTGATGTCCTTGCGGCCAGTCACGCCGGCTTCGACCGCGTCCTGCAGGCGCTTGTTGAGCTGCTCGAAATCAGGCACGCCGGCCACGTACAGGGTACGGATCGCGCCCATGTTCTTGGCCCCGGTGGCGACACCCTTTTCGGCGGCACCGGCGTTGGCCGGCAGCGCCTGGAAGTACGGATCGAGCGCGGCTTTGCGGGTGGTCGGGAAGGTGCTGGCCAGCTTGTCGAACACGAGCTGGTTGGCGTCGTTGGTCACTGTCTTGGCGAACTTGGCGGCCGCCTCGGCGGTCTTGCCTTCGACACCTCTGGGCATCGCGAAATGGAACAACCAGCCGCCGCCGGCGATGCCCGTGGGCCCGAGCGGCGCGGGTGCCACTTCGGTCACGGCGTAGATGTCCTTGGCGTCGTCGCGCACCCGGGTCAGCGCCGAGGGCGGTGCCACCAGCATGCCCAGCCGGCCCGACTTGTAGGCGTCGATCGAGGTCTGGAAGTTGTCTTCGGAAAACAGGTTGTCCTTCAGCAGCGCGCCGCTCTTGTAGGCCCCGGCGAACTTGGTGATCAGCGCCACGTGCTGCGGCGAGTTGAAGATGGCCTTGCCGTTCTCCACCAGCGGCAGGCCTTCCTGCAGGAACAGGCCCGCCACCTTGCCGAGCGCCGGCGACCAGCCCGCCTGGCCGGTCTTGGCCTTGATGAGCTTGGCCGCTTCGAGTTCTTCGTCCAGGCTGGTCGGTGCCTGGGTGAGACCGGCCTTCTGGAACAGGCTGGCGTTGTACGCCATCACGTTGGCGCCGTTGTAGTGCGGAAAGCCGTACACCTTGCCGTTGAAGCTGACGTCCTTGATGGCGCCTTCCAGGTACATGCCGCGGTCGGCGCCAAGCAGCGCGTCCACCGGCTGGATCACTTCGCTCAGCGAATACTCATAGGCCCAGGGCACGTTCAAGGCCACCAGCGCCGGGGGTGTGCCAGCGGCGATCGATGCCGTCAGCTTGGTCTGCAGCACGTCCCAGGGCACGTCGACCCAGTCGAGCTTGACGGTGGGGTTGTCGGCTTCGTATTTCTGCACCAGGTCCTGGAAGTACGCGGTGAACTTGGGCTTCAGGCTCATGGTCCAGAACTCGACCTTGGTCTTGTCCTGGGCGCCGGCGGTGCTGGTCAATGCCAGCCCGCAGACGGCCAATGTGGCGATGGCGATGTGTTTGAGTTTCATAAGTTTCTCTTTGACGTGGTGGTGGGACGGGAATGGGGGAAAAGGGCGGTCCGCAGTCAGTGCGTGCGGGTCACCTTGGCCAGGAACTCGGGCGTGTCGGGATTCATGCCGCGTGCGCGTGCCAGCGCTTCGACCATCGGGTAGAAGCTCTGGATGGCGGCGATGGGGTCGAGGTCTTCGGTGCCGGTGGTGGCCAAGGGAAGGTTGCAGCCGGGCGTGCCGGGCGGCGCGGCCAGCAGCACTACGGCGCCGCGGTCGCGCATCTCGTCGGCCAGGTCCAGCAGGCCGGCCTGGGCCGGGCCGCGTGGTGCGAACACCAGCAGCGGATAACCCTCGCCGATGAGTGCCATGGGCCCGTGCTTCACTTCGGCGCCCGAAAACGCCTCGGCCTGGATGCCGCAGGTTTCCTTGAACTTGAGCGCGGCCTCTTGCGCGATGGGCAGACCCGTGCCGCGGCCGATCACGAACAGGCGCTGGGCATCGACCAGCGCTTCCACGCCGGCGCTCCAGTCTTGTGCCAGCGCACGCTGCAAGGCCTCGGGCAGGGTCGACAGCGCAGCTTTCAGTCCGGTATCGCCCTGCCACGCGGCAACCAGCCTGGCCCCGGCCAGCAGCTGCGCGATGTAGCTCTTGGTGGCGGCCACGCTGACCTCGGCGCCGGCATGGAGTGCGAAGACCGTGTGCGCCACGCGGGCCAGTGGCGACGCGGTGTCGTTCACGAAGGCCACGGTACGGGCACCGCCGTTCTTGAAGTACCGCATGGGTGCAACCAGATCGGGGCTCTGGCCCGATTGCGAGAACGCCAGCGCCAACACACCCACGGGCGACATCGGTGCCTGGTGCACGGTAAACAGCGACATCGGCAATGAGGTGACCGCCACGCCCAGCCGCACCATCGCCAGGTAGGCGAAGTACTGTGCCGCGTGGTCCGAACTGCCGCGGGCCACGGTCACCACCGCCTTCGGGGGTTGCAGGCGGAGCTGCGCCGCCAGAGCGTCGAATGCCGACCCGTCCTGCGCCAGCGCGCGGGCCATGGCCTGGGGCGCCTGGCTGGCCTCTTCAAGCATGCGTGATTTCAATTTCTTCTCCTTCGATGATGACGCGCTGCAGACGCAGCGATGGATCCAGCACGACCAGATTGGCCCAGGCGCCGGTTTGCAGCCGGCCGTGGTCGGCCAGGCCGATGTGGTCGGCCGCAAAGGTGGAGACGCGGCGCGAGGCGTCGATCAGGCCCAGGCCCAGCGAGACCAGGTTGCGCAGGGCCTGGTCCATGGTCAGCGCGCTGCCGGCCAGCGTGCCGTCGGGCAGGCGCACGCCGCCCAGGCACTTGGCCACGCGGTGGCGCCCCAGGAGGTAGTCGCCGTCGGGCATGCCCGCGGCTGCGGTGGAGTCGGTCACGCAATACAGCCGGGGGATGCAGCGCAGGGCCACGCGGATCGCACCGGGGTGCACGTGCAGCAGGTCGGGAATGAGTTCGGCCGCATCGGCTTCGGCCAGCGCCGCGCCCACCATGCCGGGCTCGCGGTGGTGCAGGCCGCTCATGGCGTTGAACAGGTGGGTGAAACCGCAAGCGCCCTGCCGCAGCGCGGCCACGCCGTTGTCGTAGCTGCCGGCGGTGTGGCCGATGTGGATGCGGTAGCCGGCCTGGCGCAGCAACGGGATGAGTTCGAGCACGCCAGGCAGTTCGGGTGCCAGTGTGATCAGCCGGATCGGCGCAAACGTGTTGAGCAGCTCGGTCTCGAGCAACGAGGCCGCGCGGGTCAGCGGTGGCTGTGCGCCCAGCTTGCCGGGGTTGATGAACGGCCCTTCCAGGTGGACGCCGAGCACGAACGCGCCTTGCCGCGGCCGGTGCGCGCAGGCCGGCGCCAGCGCGCCCATCGCCACACGCAATTCATCGTGGGTGGCGGTCATGGTGGTGGCCAGCAACGCGGTCGTGCCGTGGCGCGCATGCAGCTGGGCGATGGTGTCGATCGCATTGCCGCCCTGCATCACGTCCTGGCCTCCGCCGCCGTGCACATGCAGGTCGACGAAGCCCGGCAGGACCAGCGGCAACGCGGACGCGCGCGCTTCGGCCTCGGTCACCGGCTGCCCCGTGACGGCGAGCACCCGGCCGTCGGCATGGACCAGTGAACCCTGCAGAAATCCGCGGGGCGTGAGGACCATGCCCTCGAGGCGCGTGGCGCCGCTCACGTGGGCACCTCGGCCTTGCCGCTCGTCGAGGGTGGCGGGACCAGCGACACCAGCGGCGGCAACAATTGCGCGGCCAGGCAGAGTGCACCGTCGATGGGATCACCTACAGGGCCGATGCAGCGCGACTGCGCCCACATTGCCAGCCGCGGCTGCAGGCGCCGCCCGATGCTGCCCAGCATCACCAAGGGCAATTCGCCGTGCGAATCGAGCGCCAGCAGGTCGGCTTCGATGGCCTGGACCGCGTCGACCAGAAGCCCGGCCGCGGCGGAGTCGCTGGCTTCGGCTTCGAACACCAGGGGCGCCAGCGATGCGTATTCGAATTGCCGGGCCTGGGCGCACCACGCCTGCAACTGCACCGCGCTGCGGCCGGTGACGGCCAGCACCGCCTCGGCCAGGGGGCCGGCCCGGCCGCGTCCGTCCAGTGCAAATTGCGCCACTTGTGCAGCGCGCATGCCCAGGCTGGCACCGCTGCCTTCATCGCCGGACGGAAAACCCCAGCCACCCACGGTGGCGGTGGTCCCGTCGGCATACAGCGCCTCGCCCACCGAGCCGGTGCCGGAGATCACGATCATGCCGGGCCGCCCGCCGTGCGCGCCGAGCAGCGCCGCATAGGAATCGGTGTGCAGGGCGATGCGCGCATAGCCCGGGTTGGCCGCCAGAAATGCGTCGCGCCACGGCGCGTGGTGTGCGCCAGACAAACCCAGCCCCAGTGCGCAGTGCGCGGGCTCCACGGGTTCCGTGCCGGCATGGGCAAAGGCGTTGGCAATGGCCTGGCCGATGTGACGCCAGGCTTGTCCAATGCCCTGGCCCAACGCCGATGGGCCGGCGACACCTTCGGCAAAGGCCGCCTGGCCGACTGGCGCGTGCACGTTGCGCAACCGGGCCCGGGTCGAGGTGCCGCCACCGTCCACACCGATCAGGCAGGTGACCGGGCCCGCCTCACCTGCGCCTGCATAAGGGGCCTGTGGTGCGGCAATGCGGCCGCGGCTCAAGGGCCTGGGCGCGAAGGGTGATTGGATGGAGGTGCTCATCAAACGGGACTTCATGAATAATTGGTATTTAAATGGATGGCTCCATTTGCGCGAAAGTTTTGTATTTGTGGAGCCCAGTGTAAGACCACTTTGTACCTTTAGTAACGTGATAGATTTCCTAATCTCCTGGTGATTACCCTCCTTTACTAATTTGTTAATACTTTTATGCAGAAAATTCTTGCCAATTGAGGCGAGGACCGGCGTGTAGAAGTTCGTTTGTTGATCTAGTACCACTTTGGTGATGTGGCGCCGTGGGGTGGCGCGAACAACGCGGCGGGTGTCAAGGCGGCGTGACCGCGTGCGCTGGGCTCCACATGGGATCTGGGCGTGAGGGCGGCGCGCGACGGCCCCGATCAAAACCACTGTCAAGCTCACCTGAACAATCGTTCAATAAATACCGCTTGTGAGCCCGCGTCCGGGCCGGCTGTAATGCGAAGCTTGAAAGCCCGCCACACGAATGCCCCATGACTTCCGCAACCCTCCACGCTCATGCCGATGCCCGACCCGACGGTCTGGCGCGTGTCGAAGACCGGCGGCTGCTCACCGGCCGCGGCCATTACGTGCATGACGTGCGCCGTGCGGGCATGCTGCACGCGGTGTTCGTGCGCAGCGTGCATCCGAGCGCGGCGCTGCGCGAGGTCGACACGGCGGCGGCCGAGGCCTGTGCCGGTGTGGTGGCCGTGCTGGATGCGACGCAACTGGCCGGGCTGGCGATGCCCGCGCCGAACGCGCTGCTGCCTGGAGTGCACGCCCCCACGTTCACCTTGCTGCCGAGCGACCGTGTGGACGCCGTGGGCCAGCCGATCGCCGTGGTGCTGGCCACCAGTCTGGCCGCGGCCCAGGACGCGGCCGAGCAGGTGTTCGTGGATTGCGAGGCTTTGCCCGCGCGGCCCGACCTGCCGCAAGGCGCCAAGCCCGCGGTTACCGTGCGCCACCAGACCGGCGACCGCGCCGCCGCCGATCGCGCGGCCGTGCACCGCGTCAACCTGGCGCACCAGCAGCCGCGCGTGGTGTCGATGTCGCTCGAGCCGCGTGCCACCGTGGCCGAGTGGGACGAGGCTGCCGGCATGCTCACCGTGTGGCTGCCGAGCCAGTCGCCGGCCCGCGCGCGCAACGACGTGGCGCGCACGCTCGGTTTGCCGGCCGGGCGCGTCCGCGTGATCGCGCCTGACGTGGGCGGCTCGTTCGGCGCCAAGGCTTCGGTCTGCCCTGAAGACCTGATCGTGGCCTTCGCCGCGCACCACCTGAAGACGTCGGTGAAATGGGTGTCCTCGCGCTCCGAAGAATTCACCTCGGCGGCGCAGGGCCGCGGTGCGCAATTGCAAGGCGCGCTGTGGCTCGACGCGACCGGCCGCTTTGTGCATCTGCAAGCCAACCTGCGCTTTCCGCTGGGGGCCTGGCTGCCGTTCAGCGCCGTGGCGCCGGTGCGCAATGCGGCGCGCATCCTGCCCGGGCCTTACCGCGTGGCCAGCATCGACATCGACGCCTCGGCCACGCAGTCGAACACGGCCGCGGTCAACATCTACCGTGGCGCCGGCCGGCCGGAAGCCGCGTTGCTGATGGAGCGGCTGGTGGAGATGGCCGCGCGCCAGTCGGGCATCGACGTGGTCGACCTGCGCCTGCGGAACCTCATTGCCGCCGATGCCATGCCCTACGCCACGCCCACCGGCGAATGCTTCGACGCTGGCGACTACCGCGCCGCGCTGCAGCGCGCTTGTGCCCGTTTCAACTACGCCGGCGAACGCGCCGATCAGGCCCGGCGCCGTGCGGCGGGCGAAGTGGTGGGCATCGGCATCGCCATGTATGTCGAGCCCTGCGGGGTGGGTTGGGAGAGTGCCCGCGTCACGCTGCAGGCGGATGGCCGCGTGCTGGTGGCCAGCGGCTCGGCCGCGCAAGGGCAGGGCCACGAGACGAGTTATGCGGTCATTGCCGCCGAGGTGCTGGGCGTCGACCCGGCGCAGGTGGCGGTGGCCCATGGCGACACCGCCACCTGCCCGGATGGCATCGGTGCGCTGGCCAGCCGCAGCATGGCGATCGGCGGCAGCGCCGTGGCCCAGGCCGCACGGTTGGCGCTGCAGCGGCGCGATGCCGGCGAGCCCTTGCCCATCGTGGCCGACGCCATCTACACCGCGCCGGCCGAAGCCTGGAGCTACGGCTGCGTGATCGCCCGCATGGCCATCGATGCCGATACCGGCCAGCCTGCCATCGAGCGGCTGGTGTGGGTCGACGACGCCGGCCGCATCATCTCGCCGCAACTGGCTGAAGGCCAGCTGCTGGGCGGCCTGGCGCAGGGCCTCGGCCAGGCGATGCTGGAGCGCATCGTCTACGACGCCGAAGGCCAGCTCATCACCGGCTCGCTGATGGACTACGCCGTGCCGCGCGCCGACAACATGCCACCGGTGGAACTGGAAAGCCTGGTCGTGGCCAGCGACGTGAACCTGCTCGGCGCCAAGGGCGTGGGCGAGGCCGGCTGCATCGGCGTGCCGGCCGCGCTGTTGAACGCGGCCGCCGATGCCTTGTTACCACGGGGTGAAAAAGACCTCGACTTCCCGCTGACGGCCGAACGCCTGTGGCGGGCCATGCAAGCTTCTTCCTGAAAACCAGCACCATGAAATACAGCAAATCATCCGCCAAGGACTACGCCCGCCAGAACTTCAAAGGCGTGTGGGCCGCCACGGCCACACCGTTCAACGAAGACTTGTCCTTGAACGAGGCCGGCTTTCGGCACAACCTGCAGCACTGGGCGCAGACGCTGAAGCTCGGCGGCCTGTTCGTCAGCGGCAAGCAGGGCGAGTTCTTCTCGATGTCGGTGGCCGAACGCAAGCGCACTTTCGAGCTGGCCGTGGAGGAGGCCGAAGGCTATTGCGGCATCGTCACGTCGTGCTCGGACACCAACCTCGACGTGGTGCTCGACCTGGCCCGCCACTCGCAGAACATCGGCGCCGACTACATCGTGGTGCACAGCCCGGTGCTGCACTTTCACCACGACGCGGAGGCCACCGTCTACGCGTATTACCGCTACCTGAGCGAGCAACTCGACATCGGCATCGCGCTGTGGAACCACCCCGACTGCGGCTACACCATGAGCCCCGAGCTGTGCGCACGCATCGCCGAGCTGCCCAACATCGTGGCCATCAAATACAGCGTCGACCGGCCGCTGTATGCGCGCCTGACCGCGCTGGCCGGCGACAAGATCCTGGTCAGCACCGCGTCGGAGGACGAGTGGCTGGACAACATCGTCGAACTCGGCTGGCGGCTGTACCTGTGCTCGACGCCACCTTTCCTGTTGCAGACGGCGAACGACCAGCGCATCAACGACTACACGCGCCTGGCCTTCGAAGGCAGGACGGCTGAAGCGCGCAAGCTGCGCGACAGCCTGGAGCCCGCGCGCGCCGCGTTCAAGTCGGCCCGCCCCAGCGGCACGCCGCAGGCCTACACCAAGTACTGGATGGAGCTGTTGGGCCAGGTTGGCGGGCCGGTGCGCCGCCCGCTGCTGAACCTGACGGATGCCGAGAAAGCCGCCACCCGCGAGGCCTTTGCCCGCAGCGGCTTGGTGAAATAAGACGATGGCTCTTTCGGTCACGCTACAGATCAACGGCCACCGCGTCGAGGCGGCCGTGCCGGCCAACACGCTGCTGGTCGACTTCATCCGCGAAGACCTGGGGCTGACGGGCACGCACCAGGGTTGCGACACGGCGCAATGCGGCGCCTGCACGGTGCTGGTCGACGGTGCGGCCAGCAAGTCATGCAACCTGCTGGTGGCGCAGGTGAACGGCAGCGCCATCACCACCATCGAAGGCCTGGCGACGGAAGGCGGCGCGCTGCACCCGATGCAGCAGGCGTTCGGCCGCCACCATGCGCTGCAATGCGGCTACTGCACGTCGGGCATGGTCATGCGCGGCGTGGCTATGGCGGCCGAAGGCGTGCCGGCCGAAGCCGAAGCCGTGCGCTGCGCGCTGACGGGCAACCTGTGCCGCTGCACCGGCTACCGCGGCATCGTCGACGCGGTATGCGAAGGCCTGCAGCGCATGCGCGAGGTGCCGGCCGCATGAATGCGTTCGACTACCGGCGTCCTCAGCGGTTGACCGAGGCCATCGCGCAGTTGCGGTCCGACCCGGACGCGAAGCTGCTGGCCGGTGGCCAGAGTCTCTTGGCCGCGATGAAGCTGCGCTTCGCCGCACCTTCGGCCTTGATCGATCTGCAGGACCTGCCCGCGCTGAACCTGCTGCATGAAGACGGCACCGGCCTGTGGATCGGCGCCATGTGCTGCCATGCGAAGGTGGCCGCGTCGCCGCTGGTGCGTGCCCGTGCGCCGATGCTGGCCGCGCTGGCCCAGGGCATTGGCGACCAGCAGGTGCGCCACCGCGGCACCTTGGGTGGCTCCATCGCCAACGCCGACCCGGCCGCCTGCTGGCCCGCGGGCGTGATCGCCCTGAACGGCACCGTGTGCACGGACCGGCGCGAGATCGCGGCCGACGACTTTTTCACCGGCCTGTTCGGCACCGCGCTGGAGGCCGACGAGATCGTGTGTGGTGTGCGGTTCCCGGCCGCGGGCGAGGCACACTACATCAAGTTCGAGCAGCCCGCGTCGCGCTTCGCGCTGACCGGCGTGGCCGTGGCCCGGTCACCGGCCGGTGTGCGTGTGGCAGTGACGGGCCTGGGCAACGGCATCTGGCGCTGGCGCGCGGCCGAGCAGGCTTTGGCTGACGACTTTGCGCCCGGTGTTTTGCAGGGTTTGTGCGTAGACCCGGCCGAAGCCTCGGGCGATATACATGCATCCGCGGAATACCGTGCCCACCTGGCCGGCGTGCTCACACGCCGTGCCGTCCAACATATCCAGAAAATTTCCGCATGAATTACCAAGGCAGCCAGTTGCTTCCCCATCCTCCCGAACGTGTGTGGCAGGCGCTGCTCGACCCGCAGGTGCTGGCCGGCTGCATCGCCGGCTGCGAGCAGTTCGATCGCACCGGCGACAACAGCTACAAGAGCACGGTGAAGATCACCATCGGCCCGGTGTCGGCGCGGTTCACCAGCACGGTGGCGTTGACCGACGTGTTGCCGCCGCACAGCTGCACGCTGCAGTTCGCGGGGCAGGGCGGCGTGGCCGGCTTCGGCAAGGGCGAGGCCAAGGTGCGGCTGATGCCCCGTGACGGCGGCGCCGGTACCCAGCTCGACTGGGAGGCCGACGCCCATGTGGGTGGCCGCCTGGCGCAGATCGGGTCGCGCCTGGTCGAAGCCACGGTGCGCAAGATGAGCGAGGATTTCTTCGTGCGGTTTGCCGCGCAGTTGGCGGGGGGGCCGCAGGGCACGCCTGATCCGCTGGGCGAAAGGCCTGCCCAAGTGGCCGTCGCCGCCAAGCCACCGGTGCAGTGGTGGGCGCGTGCGGTCACGCTGGCGCTGGCCGTGGGCACGGTGTGGTGGCTGTGTTTCAAGAGCTGACTTGACATGGCCCAACGCATTGCCCTGATCGGTTATGGCGCCATCGGCCAGTCGGTGCACCAACTGCTGCAATTGCACGGCGCCGGCCAGGCCGAGGTGGTGGCGGTGCTGGTGCGCGATACCGCGGGCCTTGTCGACACGCCCCAGGTCGCGCCGCTGCTGTGCACCACGCTTGCCGAGGTCCTGCGGAGCCAACCCACGTTGGTGGTCGAATGCGCGGGCCACCAGGCGGTGGACGCGCATGGCGTGGCCGTGCTGCTGGCGGGTATCGAACTGCTGGTGGCTTCGGTGGGCTCGCTGGCCGATGCCGCGCGCGAGCAGGCTTTGCGCCAGGCGGCGCAGCAAAGTCACCGGCAGTTGATCTTGCCTGCCGGCGCCATCGGCGGGATCGACTGGCTGGCCGCGGCCCGCAGCACCGGGCTGGCGCGCGTGGTCTACCGTTCGCGCAAACCGCCCGCTGCCTGGGCCGGCAGCGCGGCGGAAGCCTTGTGCGATCTGCAGGCGTTGACTTCGGCTTTCACCTTCTTCCGTGGCACGGCGCGCGAGGCGGCGCTGCAGTTCCCGCGCAACGCCAACGTGGCCGCCACCGTGGCGCTGGCGGGTCTGGGCTTTGAGGCCACGGAGGTCGAGATGGTGGCCGACCCGGCCGCGCCGGGCAACCAGCATGAGGTCGAAGCAGAGGCCGGCGGCGGCACGATGCGCCTCGGCATCGTGGGCCACCCCGATCCACGCAACCCGCGCACTTCGGTCATGACGGCCCACAGCGTGGTGCGCGCCATTCTCAATCGCAGCGCCGCCGTGCTGCTGTAAGTCCAGAACCCGCAAGTTTTTTCCAGGAGAAAGCCATGATGAAACCGATCAACTTCCCGCGCTGGATCGACGAACACCGGCACCTGCTCAAGCCGCCGGTGGGCAACCAGCAGGTCTGGCGCGACACCGACTTCATCGTCACGGTGGTGGGCGGGCCGAACCAGCGCACCGACTTCCATGACGACCGGTATGCAGAGTTCTTTCACCAGTTTCGCGGCAGCGCGCACCTGATGATCGCCGACCGCGGCAAGTACGAACG
>JAQGMQ010000526.1 GCA_028292305.1 Rhodoferax sp. | reverse complement strand
CGTGCGCAGATGCTGCTGGAAAGCCCCTCACGTGGCGCGTTGCAGAAGTTTCTGGCGGCCTGGCAGGACGTGTTGCGCGCCACACGCAGCCATCCGGATGCAAAGGGCATGGTGCGCTGGGCCATCGACGTGGACCCGCAACTGATTTGACCGGCGCCGGGCTCAGCGCAGTAGCGCCACCGCGCCCGAGAACGTGACGAACGCCGCCGCCGTCGACAGCAAAATGATGCGGGCAACGCGGCCGGTGTCGGCGCCGAAGCGCTCGGCCAGCACCGACACATTGCTGGCGCTCGGCAACGCTGCCACCAGGATGATGACGTTGAGCGAGAACCGGTCCAGCGGCACCCCGAGGTTGATCACCGCCAGCCCCACCAAACCGACCAGCACCGGGTGCAGCACCAGCTTGACCAGCGCCACGGGCACGTAGTCGCCCAGGGGCATCGGCGCGTGGCTGCCCGCCGCGGCCACGATTTGCGAACGCGCCAGCACGGCGCCGATGCTGAACAGCGCCACCGGCGACGCGGCCTCGGCCAACAGGCCCACGGTCTGGGTCACCGGCCCCGGCAGTTGCAACTGCGTGGCCGACACCAACACACCCAGCACGATGGCCCAGGGCATGGGGTTGATGGCCACACCCTTGAGTGCGTTGCGCGCGGCGCGGGCGGCACCGTGCTCGTCGGCACCGTCGAGCCTGGACAGCGCGATGCACAGCGACGACGTGACCAGCAGATCCACGACGATGGTGGCGATGGCCGGCCCGGCCGCCTTCGGCCCCATCAACGCCACCAACAACGGCACGCCCATGAAACCGGTGTTGGGAAACGCGCCCACCAAGGCGCCGAAAGCCGCGTCATTCCAGCCGACGCGCTGGTTCAGGCTGGTCGCCACCACGAAGCCCACGATCACCAAGGCGCAAAACAGGTAGGTGACGAACAGCCCGGGATCGAGCAGCAATGACAGGGGTGTGGCCGCGCCGAACCGGAAAAGCATGCACGGCAGCGCAAAAAACAGCACGAATCCGTTCAGGCCGCCGATCGATTCAAGTGGCAACCAACGCCGCCGCGCGGCGATATAGCCGGCGAGCACCAGCGCAAAAAATGGAAAAGTGACAGACAAGACGGTAAGCACACGTCGATTGTCGCAGTGCGCCACCTACAGGCCTCCTGCTTCGCGATGCCGGTCAATTTCACCTGGCGTGGGCTGTAACCAGATGATTTGACCATCGCCTGGAAAGATCATCCGCCTGCATCTGCACGTTAAAGAAACGAATGACCCCGCGAATCCTGCTCAACAGTGCCGAATTCTTTTACACCGTAACGAAGGTGTATCGCGATTTTTGACCTCGACGAGATGTATACGCTTGATTTCAAACAATTTTTATGTTCTGGCCCAAAGTTTGCACTATCTGTCTGCGCAAGAAATTTTGTATTCAGTTACGCGCTCAACTCTAAAAAGGTCTTTCATGAAAAAACAACTCATCGCTGCGGCCATTGCCTGCTCCACCCTGTTCGCCTTCGGCGCACATGCCGCCACCCTGACGATCGACGACTTCAACAACGGCGACCAAAGCATTGCCGCTGCCGGTTTGGGCGTGCTCGTGTCCGACACCAACAGCTACCGCACCCTGACGACCAAGCTGCTGAGCACCGCACTGCCGACGCAAAGCGCGGTCGAAGTCAGCAATGGCGGCCTGCACGTCACCAATGGCGGCGGCGAAAATTCGGAAGTCACCGTGTCTTGGAGCATTGCGCCCGGCCTCGTGCCTGCCGACGCCACCAACCTTGGCTTCCTGTTCACGGTGCTGCTGTCCGACTCCAACATCACCGACGTCGGCTTCTTCCTGAACGGCAACTCCATCGCCAACTTCAACATCCCCGGCAACACCACCAACAAGGATCTGACCTTCAGCGCCGCCGACGGCATCCTTGACGACGGCGGCACGCTGACGATGGTGCTGAACGGCATCACCGGCTGGGATCTGGACCTGGACTTCCTGGGCATGTCCTACGACCTGCCAACGCCATCGGGCGTGCCAGAGCCATCGTCGATCGCCCTGCTGGGTCTGGGCCTGGTCGGCCTGGGCGCCGTGCGCCGCCGCAAGGTCTGATGCATCCGTAACCACCGATAAGGACAGCCGCGCGCCTGCCTGCGCGGTTGACCATTCCGGCGGCTGAAGCTTCAGCCGCCGGCCTTGAAGGGACGTGTTGATCACGTCCCTTTTTTTATTTCAGCAAACGGGTTCACCATCGGGCCGCGCTGTGGTCGTTGCTGCCTTGTCGATCGAAGGCTTCCTTCCTAAGTGTCGCCATGGTCGACCTGATGTCGCCGCATGGCTCGCCACAACGCGAGGTCGTACGTGATCTTCAGTAGACCGCAGGCGATGAGCGGCGCCGAAATCCAGCCTGCGGCAAATAACATGCCGCTCAGCGTAGGGCTGATCGCCGCAGCCAGGCTGCGCGGTACGGCCGTGAAGCTCGCCGCCGCACTGCGTTCCACTGGTGTGACAACAGCCATCACGTAAGCCGTGCGCGTCGGCACGTCCATCGATGACAACGCACTGCGAACCATCAACAGACCCAACGCGACCGGCAGACTAGGCGCGAGCGCCGCCAGTACCAGACAGATATTGGCCGGCAGGTGCGTAAAGACCATGGTGTTCAGCAACCCGATGCGCCGCGCCACCAGTGGTGCCGCCAGCTGCGACGCAGCACTGAGCACGCCGGTCCAGAAGAAAAACACGCCCGCCTGGGTCAGCGAGAAGCCGAACCTCTGCAGCAGCCACAGCGACATCAGCGCGTTGACCACCAGCCCGCCGGCAAAGGCGTCGACACTGAAGAGTGCCGCCAACTTCACCACGATGCCGCGCGACGGCCCGAGCGGCGCGGGTGCCAGCGGTGGGCTGTCGGCTTCGCCGGCAGACGCAGAAACCGGCAGATGCCGATAAAGCCAAAAAACGGCCAGGCCGATGGCTGCGTAGAAGGCAAACATGCCACGCAGCGCTGCAAGACGTTCGAATCCGCCGTGTCGAACCAGCCAGTCGGGCACGGCGGCGGCCAGCGCGCCGAGTGCCGCGCACAAAGCGCCTGCCAGGCTGTAGCGGGCAAACAGCGCCGTGCGCGCATGGCCCTGGGCCGACGCTGCCAGGCGGGCGTGCTCCAAGGGAAGGAATACGCTCACATCGCCAGAACTGGGATTGAGCGTGCCCGCCAGCGCCACCATCAGCAGTGGCCAGAACGACGACAGGGCGGCAAAGCCCAAGCCCGTGGCGGTCATGAGCAACGCAGCACCGCGCAGCAGTCGCCCGCCGGAAATGTGATGCCCCCAGGCGCAGACCGCGAGCGTGGCCAAAGCGGAGCCCAACATCGTCGCCGTGCTCACGATGCCCACCTCCAGCGTCCCCAGACCGATGGACAACAGGTAAGCCGGCAACAGGACCGCCATGTACCCGTCGCCAAAGGCACGCAGCGCACGGGCGGTGAGCAAAAGCAGCACGCCTCTGTCCACGCCCGGAGGCAACAGGCGTGCAAGAGCAAACCGCTGCCACGAAACAGGCGTGTTCTTCATCAGGGTGGGTAAGGCGAATTTATAATGCAGAGATCATTACATAGATGTAATATTCTCTACATGGAAAATTTGCATTCCTCCGTTGGCGCTGCCGAATGGCTTTTGCTGGTCGTGTCCCTGCCTACGCAAGCTGCGACGGCACGCATGCGTATCTGGAGATCCCTGAAGGCCATGGGGTGCGCAGCATTGCGCGATGGCGCCTATTTGCTTCCCGGCCACGCGGCACACCTGGAGGCCCTTCAAGAGCTCGCCGATGCCTGTGCACGTGAAGGCGGCAGCGCCTGGCTCATGGCGGTCGCGCCAGCCAGTCCCACCGATGTCGGCGCCTACCCGCAGCTTTTTGACCGGCGTGCGGACTACGCCGTGCTCGTCAAAAGCTGGAAGGAAGCGGCAAGCGCGTTGCCCTCGCTCAGCGTCGCCGAGTTGGCACGCCTGCAGAAAAAGCTGCGGCGCGACTACGAAGCGCTCGTAGCGACCGACTTCTTCCCTGGCGAGGCGACCCTGGAGGCCGAAACTTCGTGGGCAAGCTTCAATCAACGGATCACACGCCTGTTGTCACCCGACGAACCGCACGACACCGAGGGTCGGATTCCACGCCGGAACCCGGCCGACTACCAGGGCCGTTTATGGGCAACCAGGCGGCGCCTGTGGGTCGACCGCGTGGCCAGCGCCTGGCTGATTCGCCGCTTCATCGACGCCGGCGCGCAATTCCACTGGCTTGCCAATGCCAGCGAATGCCCGCCCAACGCGTTGGGTTTCGACTTTGATGGTGCGGCGTTCACCCACGTCGGAGAACGGGTCACCTTCGAAACCTTGGCGGCAAGCTTCGGGCTTGAAGACAACCAGGCATTGATGCGCCTGGGCGCCATGGTGCATTCGCTGGACATGGGGGGCAGCCCCGTGGCCGAAGCCGCGGGCTTCGAAGCGATGCTCACAGGCGCGCGCGAACGCCTGCCCGACGACGACGCGCTGCTCGCCGAGATCGGTGGCGTGCTGGACTCGCTGTATACGCACTTTGCGCGTGACAGCGCACGGACGCAGGCTTGATGGGGAAAAGCGTGAAGGACACCTCCCTCATCCACACCGCGCGCTTAGTGCCTGCAACGCATCCCCTCCACGGTTCACTGTGAAACCCCACGCCGAAAGAAAACCCCATGGACCTGCAACCCAAACCCCTTGATCTGGACCTGGACCGTCTCAATGGACTGTCGCCCAAGCTCATCGCGAGTCACCATGAAAACAACTACGCGGGTGCAGTAAAACGCTTGAAAGCCATCCGCGATCAGCTCGGCGAACTCGACTGGTCTGCCGCACCAGGCTTTGTGGTCAGCGGCCTGAAGCGCGAAGAGCTGGTCGCCGCCAATTCGGCGGTCCTGCATGAAATGTATTTCGATGCACTCGGCGGCGACGGCGTGTTGCCGTCCTGTGGACTCTCGGTCGGGTTGACACGCGACTTCGGCTCTGTGGATCGCTGGCAGGCCGAGTTCACGGCGCTGGCGAAGGCGATGGGCGGCGGCTCGGGTTGGGCCGTGCTGGCCTGGTCGGCGCGCGAAGGCCGGCTCATCAACCACTGGGCCGCCGATCACACCAACCTGCTGGCCGGCGCCACGCCAGTGCTCGCGCTCGACATGTACGAACACGCCTACCACCTGGATTTCGGAGCCAGGGCGGCAGCCTACGTGGACGCGTTCATGAAGAACATCCGCTGGGACGCTGTGTACCTGCGATACGGCGCTGCGGTGGCTGGCGATGCGGTGCCGCTCGGTGTTGGCATTGACGCCATGGGCAGCGGCACCTACCAGATCATCGATGTGCGACGCGCGGAAGACTTCGCCGCGGCAAGCGACATGCTGGAGGGCGCCACCTGGCATGACCCCTCACAGGTCAAACGGTGGCGTGACGAGATCGACGCCATGCAGCCGGTGTTGGTGTATTGCCTGAAAGGGCTCGACATTGGGCGCTCGACAGCCTTGTCGCTGCGTGCGCGCGGTTTCGATGTGCACTTCCTCACTGGTGGGATCCAGGCATGGCGGGCGGCTGGCAAGCCCCTGCAAGCCAGGGCCGTCGCTTAACGCGAACATCCCCGAGGCCGGAGAGCAACCGCGTCGCCTGCACCGGCCTGTTGTTGGCCTGACGAGTGTCGCGCGTGAGCTCTGCAAAGCGCGTAGAGGCACGCCATTGTCAATGCCTGCAGACTTCTGGCAACGCTACAGTGGCCGGCGTTGCTTTGATGTGATCGCCAATGCGGTTTACCGCCCCCAAGCTTGTCACGCCCGGTTACGATGACCTGGCGCAACCCATCAGCCATCTGATCAAGGGA
>JAQGMQ010000517.1 GCA_028292305.1 Rhodoferax sp. | reverse complement strand
AGGACCGTATCAACGGGGCGGCATCATGAGCCATTCTCTCGAATTCCTAGCGGGCCGCGTGGCCATGGCCGCGGAGTTGTGCCAAGGACCTGCCGACATGCGGCACGCCCTTGGAGAAGGCTTCATCGCATACCTGGAGAAACACCGCGAAGCCGGGTTCGTTGCCGGTGACATGTCGCGGGCGGTGGAAAACTTTCAACTGCTGCAGGTGCAGTCAACGACGGTTGACTATCTCCGCGAGGTACACGACCGGGCCGTGCGCCATTTCATCCGTGCAGCGCGACGCAATGAGCGGAAGGGCCGCCCATGAACACCGCTGACCAACAGGTCCACGACCAGGCGAAACGCGCCGCGGCCAAGCTGCTGATGGGGGCCACCACCTTCGCCGATTTCCACATCAAGAAGCCTTTGTTCCAGAAGCGCATGGGCAAGGGCGCCAACGCTGTATTGGTGCGCTTCGATTGGCCTGGTGTGCTGGGTGTGTTCGATGCCGCCACGGGTGAGCCCCTGGCCCTGGCTGAGCCCGGCCGGCCGGGCGTGTTACAGGCCGGCTTTCCCGATCCACGGGCTGGCGGCTGAGGTGCGCCGCCATGAACCAACACGCCATTCTGCTGGCCTACTTGCGCCAGCACGGCCGCACCAGTTGCGCCGCCCTCGAACAGAGTTGCGACGTTCGCAGCGTGACTACGCGCATGTCTGAGCTGATTCGCAAGGGCGCACCCATCGAGAAACTGCGCGAGCTGGAGCCCGACACACGGGGCAAGTTGCGGCGCGTAACGTATTACGCGCTGGTCGGTGATCCTGCCCAGCCCGATTTATTTCCTGCTCTATGAATACCAACATCACACCCGCGCTGATCCGGGCCGCGCTGGCGCACATTCCCGCAACGCTGCCGCGTGATGAATGGTCGCGCATCGGCATGGCCGTGAAATCCGAGTTTGCCGACGAAACGGGGCTGGGTTTGTTCATGGATTGGTCAGCTACGGGCGATTGCCATGATGCAGGGGCAACCCGCAGCACCTGGCGCAGCATAAAGGCCGGCGGTGGTGTCGGCATCGGCACCTTGTTGCGCATCGCCAAGGAACATGGCTTTACCCTGCCGAAGGCTAATCAGGTGGCGGCACCGCCCGATGCCGCCGAATTGGCGCGGCGCGAATGGGAGAAGCTGCAGCGCCAGCAAGCCGACCAGGCGCGGCAAGCCGCTGCGCACGCTGAGGCGGGCAAGGTAGCGGCGGCGCTGTGGGCGGAAGGCGCCGACACGGGCGCCAGCCCTTACCTCGACCGCAAGGGCGTGCAGCCGCACGGTGTGCGCTTCACCGCCGATGGCTGGCTGCTGGTGCCCGTGCGCGACGCCGAGGGCTCGCTCTGGAACCTGCAGCGCATCGCGCCTGAGCCCTTGGCCAATGGCACCGACAAACTATTTCTGAAGGGCGGGCGAAAGTCGGGCCTGTGGCATTTCTGCGGCGATCCGACCGGTGCCGCCGTGCTGCTGGTGGCCGAAGGCTATGCGACGGCCGCCACCTTGCACCTGGCGGCGGGTCGCCCGGTGGCGATGGCCTTCGACGCTGGCAACCTTGGCCCTGTCGCCAAGGCCTTGCACACTGCGCATCCTGCGGCTTTGCTGGTGCTGTGCGGTGATGACGACGCGGCCACGCTGCAGCGCACCGGCAGCAACCCCGGCCGCGACAAGGCCACGGCTGCCGCAAAGGCGGTGCGGGGGGTGGCCGTCTTTCCTGCGCAGTTGCCCGAGGGCGGTAGCGATTTCAACGACATGCAACAGGCTGCGGGGCTGGATGCGGTGCGCAGCGTGGTGGAAGGCGCCATTGTGGCGCATCAGCCCCAAGGCACCGACGCCGGCAACAAAGCGCACAGCGCCGCCGTGGGGGCTTCCGTGTCAGGCCCGGATGATGACCAAGGCCTTGCCCGCCACGACCCGTTCACGGTGAGCGAAACCGGCGTGTGGTTTCAAGGGGCTGATCGGGACGGCAATTTGACCCGGCCAGAGTGGCTGTGCTCGCCGCTACATGTGGTGGCGCTGACCCGCGACCAGGACGGCGCCGGCTGGGGCTACCTGCTGCAGTTTGCCGACCCGCTGGGCCGCGCCAAACAATGGGCGATGCCGGCCCGCATGCTGAGTGGGGATGGTGGCGAATACCGCTCTGCGCTGCTGAACATGGGGTTACGCATCGACACATCGCCACGGGCACGTAACAAGCTCACCGAATACATCCAGACCCGCACGCCGGGCGAGTTCGCAAGCTGCACCGATCGCATCGGCTGGCACGGCGGCGCCTTTGTGCTACCCCATGAAACCATCGGAGACGATGCCGAGCGCATCGTGTTCCAGTCGGAAACGCAGATGGAAAACACTTTCCGGGCAAAGAGCACAGCCGACGCCTGGCGCGACCGAATCGGGGCGCTGTGCGTGGGTAACAGCCGCCTGGTGTTCGCGGTGGCCAGCGCCTTTGCGGGACCTCTCCTGCGTCCTGCTGGCATGGAGAGTGGCGGCTTTCACTTTCGGGGCGACAGCAGCAGCGGCAAGACCACGGCTCTGCGCCTGGCGGCGAGCGTGTACGGCGGTAGCAGCTACCTGCAGCGGTGGCGCACCACGGACAACGCGCTTGAAGCCATTGCGGCCCAGCATTGTGATGCGCTGCTGATCCTCGATGAATTGGCCCAGGTCGACAGCAAGACAGCCGGCGAATGCGCCTACATGCTGGCCAACGAACAAAGCAAGTCCCGGGCGACACGCAACGGCGCACCACGAGCCCGCCTGTCCTGGCGCCTGCTGTTCTTCAGTGCCGGCGAGCTGGGGCTGGCCGACCACATGGCCGAGGGCCAGAAGCGCACGCGCACCGGGCAGGAAGTGCGCATGGCCGACATCCCGGCCGATGCCGGCGCGGGGCTGGGCGCCTTCGAAAATCTTCATGCGTTCGCTGGCGGTAGCGCGTTCGCCAGCCACCTGACACGCGAGGCCCAGGTGTGCCACGGTGCACCGGGTCGGGCTTTCATCGAATGGGCGTGCGGCAACGCCAGCAGCCTGGCCAAACGCGTGCGCGGCGACGTGGCTGCGCTGGCCCGGCAATGGATGCCTGCGGGCGCATCGGGACAGGCTGAGCGGGTGGGTGCCCGTTTCGCGTTGGTGGGCGTGGCGGGCGAACTGGCGACCGAGGCGGGGCTCACAGGCTGGCCGAAGGGTGAAAGCGAACAGGCGGCCCGCGCCTGCTTCGATGCGTGGCTGGCGGCGCGTGGTGGGGCTGGCAATGGCGAAGTGAATGCCATGCTGAAG
>JAQGMQ010000513.1 GCA_028292305.1 Rhodoferax sp. | reverse complement strand
CAGCCGCATCGCGCCGGCCATGGCAATCATGGCGCCGTTGTCGGTGCACAGGTGCAGCTCGGGGTAATGCACCCGCACACCGGCCTTGGCACAGGCTGCGTTCAGCTGCGTGCGCAGCGCGCGGTTGGCGCCTACGCCACCGGCCACCACCAGCCGGCGCAAGCCGGTATGCTTCAGCGCCGTCATCGACTTCTTCAACAACACTTCGACGATGGCGGCCTGCGTGCTGGCCGACAGGTCGGCCTTGCGCGCCTCCAGCTGGTCGCCGAGTTTCTGCGCCTGCGTCATCACCGCCGTCTTCAGCCCGGCGAACGAGAAGTCGAGGTTGCCGCTGTGCATCAGCGGGCGTGGCAGCTTGAAGGCCGCCGGGTCGCCCTGCTCGGCCAGTTTGGCGAGCGCCGGGCCGCCCGGATAACCCAGGCCCATCAGCTTGGCCGATTTGTCGAAGGCCTCTCCAGCCGCGTCGTCGATGGTCTCGCCGAGCATGGCGTACCGGCCCACGCCGTCGACACGCATCAGCTGCGTGTGGCCGCCCGACACCAACAACGCAACGAAGGGAAATTCGGGTGGATCGGCGCTGAGAAACGGCGACAGCAGATGGCCTTCGAGGTGGTGCAGACCCAGCACGGGTTTGTCCAGAGCCGCACCCAGCGCACAGGCCACACCGGCGCCCACCAGCAGCGCACCGGCCAGGCCGGGGCCGCGGGTGTAGGCCACGGTGTCGATCTCGTCGAGCCGGCAACCGGCCTCGGCCAGCACCTGCGTGGTGAGCGGCAACACGCGGCGGATGTGATCGCGGCTGGCCAGCTCGGGCACCACGCCGCCATAGGCCTGGTGCATCTCGATCTGGCTGTGCAGCGCGTGGGCCAGCAACACCGGCAACCGGGCGCCGTCCGTGCGGACCAGCGCCACACCCGTTTCGTCGCACGAAGACTCGATTCCCAATACCAGCACGGCCGCCCTTTCAGTGAGAGCGGGGAAGTGTAGGCCATGGCTCTTTTCCGCTCTGGCACAGGGCGATGCGCCCGTGCCGCCACGCCTGAACGCGTGAAACAGCGCAGATGCACAACCGAAATGGTGCACCGCACAACATCAGTGCCCGGGGTGCCTCGCGGCATTGCTTCGCATTGGAACCCGTGAAGCCAAGGCGACGCATTGCTTCATTGCTACTGCTTCGATAGCAGCAACCAACTGTTTCCACCCGGCACAGCGTTTGCTTAGATAGACCATGACCGACGATGGTCGTCGACCAGAAGTCCAAAGCCGGATCTCTGGGCGAAACGGACAAAGGCGTCCCCACCCGCATGGGCAGCTGCAGTGAACACTGTGGCCACCGGCGGGTCGGGACGCCTTTTTGTTTTCTTCCAGCCGATTTTTTTGTTGACGAGGACGCCCCCGATGACCGATCTCCTGAAGACCCGATTGAGCCGCCGTACCGTGCTGCAGACCGCTGCCGTCGCCGCCGTGGGCATCACGCCCGCGCTGCGCGCCGCCGTCTATGCGCAGGGCTCCGACAAGCCCGAAAAGGAGGAGGTCAAGATCGGCTTCATCCCGTTGACCGACTGCGCCAGCGTGGTGATGGCCTCGGTGCTCGGCATCGACAAGAAATACGGCGTGAAGATCGTGCCCAGCAAGGAAGCCAGCTGGGCCGGCGTGCGCGACAAGATGGTCAACGGCGAACTCGACTTCGCGCACGCGCTGTACGGCCTGGTCTATGGCGTGCACCTGGGCGTGAGCGGCCCCAAGAAGGACATGGCCGTGCTGATGACGCTGAACCAGAACGGCCAAGCGATCACGCTGTCGAAGAAGCTGGCCGACAAGGGCGCGGTCGACGGCCCCGGCCTGGCCAAGGTCATGAAGGCCGACAAGACCGAATACACCTTCGCCCAGACCTTCCCCACCGGCACCCACGCCATGTGGCTCTACTACTGGATGGCCTCGTTCGGCATCGACCCGCTGAAGGACGCCAAGGTCATCGTCGTGCCGCCGCCGCAGATGGTGGCCAACATGCGCGTGGGCAACATGGACGGCTACTGCGTGGGCGAACCCTGGGGCCACCGCGCCATCATCGACGGCATCGGCGTGACCGCGCAGACCACGCAGGACATCTGGAAGGACCACCCCGAGAAGGTGCTGGGCACCACCGCCGACTTCGTGAAGAAGAACCCCAACACCTGCCGCGCCGTGACCGCCGCGATCCTGGAGGCCGGCCGCTGGATCGACGCGGGCCTGCAGAACAAGTCGAAGATGGCCGAGACCATTGCCGACAAGTCGTATGTGAACACCAGCGTCGACGCCATCAACCAGCGCATCCTGGGCCGTTACCAGAATGGCATGGGCAAGACCTGGGACGACCCGAACTACATGAAGTTCTACAACGACGGCTCGGTCAACTTCCCCTACCTCAGCGACGGCATGTGGTTCCTCACCCAGCACAAGCGCTGGGGCCTGCTGAAGGAGCACCCCGACTACCTGGCCGTGGCCCAGCAGATCAACCAGATCGACATCTACAAGCAGGCCGCCACCGCCAGCAAGACGCCGGTGCCGAAGGACGTGCTGCGCACCAGCAAGCTGATCGACGGCACGGTCTGGGACGGCAAGGACCCGAAGAAATACGCCGACGGTTTCAAGATCCACGCCTGATGACATCCACCTAGCCACCACCGGAGAAAAGCCATGGTCAGCGCCGTATTTCATTCCCCCCAGGACGCGTCTTTCGACGCCGGTGCGGCGCCGCGTGCCGCAGCCTCCAGACACGAACCAGCACCTGCACCTGCACCTGCACCTGCCATGATCCCCGCCACGTCTGCAGACCCGGCCTCCGCGCGTGCCAAGCCGCCCTTCGACTGGACAGCCCTGCTGATGAAGGTGCTGCCGCCGATTCTCGGCCTGGCGCTGCTGGTCGGGGTGTGGGAGGTCGTGTCGGTGACCAGCACCAGCAACTTCCCCTCGCCCTGGGCGACCTTCCTGCAGGCGGTCGACGTGTTCAAGGACCCGTTCTACCGGAAGGGCCCGAACGACCAGGGCGTGGGCTGGAACATCCTGAGTTCGCTGCAACGGGTGGCGCTGGGCTTCGGCCTGGCCGCCATCGTCGGCATACCGGCGGGTTTCGCCATCGGCCGCTTCGAATTCCTGAGCCGCATGTTCAACCCGCTGATCAGCCTGCTGCGCCCGGTGTCGCCACTGGCCTGGCTGCCGATCGGCCTGTTGGTGTTCAAGGGCGCCAACCCGGCCGCCATCTGGACCATCTTCATCTGCTCGATCTGGCCGATGGTCATCAACACCGCCGTGGGCGTGCAGCGCGTGCCCAGCGACTACATGAACGTGGCCAAGGTGCTGAACCTGAGCGAATGGAAGATCCTCACCAAGATCCTGTTTCCCGCCGTGCTGCCCTACATGCTCACCGGCGTGCGGCTGGCCGTGGGCACCGCGTGGCTGGTGATCGTGGCCGCCGAGATGCTGACCGGCGGCGTGGGCATCGGCTTCTGGGTCTGGGACGAGTGGAACACCCTGAACGTCAAGAACATCATCATCGCCATCTTCGTGATCGGCATCGTCGGGCTGCTGCTCGAATATGCGCTGATCAAGCTGGCAACCGCATTCACATTCGAAGAGGTGAAGTCATGAGCTCTGGACTGACGACGAAGTTCATCGAAATCCGCAATGTCGACCAGACCTTCAAGACGCCGAA
>JAQGMQ010000493.1 GCA_028292305.1 Rhodoferax sp. | reverse complement strand
CCAGCCTCGGCGCCATAGACGGCACGAGCTGGAGCAACGTGAACACCGCGCCGGTCCGTGTCGACTTCGGTGCCGCTTATGGCTTCGGCACCATCACGGTGTCATCCATCGGTGGCGGCTCGTACCTGAACAACGGCTCGGTCTACGCCGGTGAGCAACACCCCGACCTGGACATCGGCAACGGCAATACGCTCAACGTGCTGACCGAGTCGATCTTCGTCCTGGGCCACGGCAACACCACCGCGAGCGGCAGCCTGGCCGGCGTCACGGTCGACGTCAAGCTGGACAGCGGCAGCTTCGCCGCCGGCACGCTGGTCGACATCCGCAGCCTCGACTGGACCGGCGCCAACGTGCACCAGTACTTCAGCCCCGGCATGTCGCTCACGACGCCTTACGCAACGCAGTTGCCCACCGATTTCAATTCGGGCACCGCCGTCGCCACCACCCTCATGGGCAGCGACGGAAGCGGCGACTTGTATGGCGCGTCCACCCCCGGCGTGGGCAGTGGCCTGGCATTTCCCCTGGCGACCGATGCGGCCGAATTCTCGTTCCGCCTGCTGACGACCGACACCTACGGTGGTGGCGTCGCGTGGTCGATCGCCTTGCCTGATGCCTCCAGCAGCCAGGTGCCTGAACCCGAATCGCTGCCGCTGATGCTGGCCGGTCTGGGCTTGCTGGGCGTGTCGCTGCGCGGTCGCAAAGCCAAAGCCGGCTAAGCGCCTACCGCGTTGCCCCGCCGCCGCGCTGGCAGCGGGGCAACCCACCAAGCCACGCGGCATGACACGGGCTCGCACCGCGGGCCGTGTCATGGCCGATGGGTGATCTGAGCGAGCGGCGCGGCAACGCCCGCCGCCACCAGCAGGCGTGCCTAGAATCGGCGCTGGTTCCACGCCTTGCCTGCAGGCCATGCCTGCACCCTCATTCATGTCTCCTGCCGCACCAGCCGCCTCCGCATCCGCCTGCCCCTGTGGCCGGCTCGGGGCGAAACACCAGCCGCTGAAATTCGCCGCGTGTTGCGGTCGCTACATCGGCCCGTCAAGCGGCCAGCCTGCGCCCGATGCCGAGGCCCTGATGCGCTCGCGTTACAGCGCCTTCGTGCTGGAAGACACGGCCTATCTGCGCGCCACCTGGCACCCTTCCACCCGGCCGGCCCGGCTTGATTTCGACGCCAAGGTCAAGTGGCTCGGCCTGCAGGTCAAGGACCACCGGCGCAGCGACGACGACCATGCCGAAGTCGAATTCGTCGCGCGCCAGCGCGACGCGTCCGGCCGGGCCGTGCGCCTGCATGAACGCAGCCGCTTCGTCCGAGAGCAGGGGTGTTGGTTCTACGTGGATGGCGACCAGTTCGCCAAGTGAACGATTGCGCTCGGACGCCTGGTCGCTTTCTGCGCGGGACCCGCCGGAACCGGTAAAACCTGCGCGAGAACTGTATGCAAAAGTTTTTTTCGCGGGAAAGTCCCGATACGCGCGACGATTAATTAATGAAAAATTACAATCTGCCGCGCGATGCCTTGTCGCGCCGTTTTGCAACCCTTGCCGCTCAGCAGTCCATGCGACGCGTGTCGGCACTCCAGGAGACATGATGTTGAAGCTTTCGAAAATTGCCACCGTGGTGGCCTTGGCCGCGTCCGCAGGCGCTGTTCACGTGCACGCCGGCGAGGTCGAAGTGCTGCACTACTGGACGTCCGGCGGCGAAGCCAAGTCGGCCGCCGAGCTGAAGAAGATCATGCAGAGCAAGGGCCATGTGTGGAAAGACTTCGCCGTGGCTGGTGGCGGTGGCGATGCCGCGGCTACCGTGCTGAAGAGCCGCGTCGTGTCCGGCAACCCGCCGGCCGCCGCGCAGATCAAGGGCCCGGCCATCCAGGAATGGGCGGCCGAAGGCGTGCTGGCCAACCTCAACACCGTGGCCGCCGCTGAAAAGTGGGACACGCTGTTGCCCAAGGTCGTGGCCGACGCCATGAAGTACAAGGGCAACTACGTCGCCGTGCCAGTCAACGTGCACCGCGTGAACTGGGTCTGGGCGAACCCCGAAGTGCTGAAGAAGGCGGGCGTGGCGGGCATGCCCAAGACCTACGACGAATTTTTTGCCGCGGCCGACAAGATCAAGGCCGCCGGCCTGATCGCGGTGGCCCATGGCGGCCAGAACTGGCAGGACTTCACCACATTCGAGTCGGTGGTGCTGGGCATCGGCGGCGCCAGGTTCTACAGCGACGCGCTGGTCAAGCTCGACCCGAAAGCCATCAACAGCGACACCATGAAGAAGTCGCTCGAGACCTTCCGCAAGATCAAGAGCTACACCGACCCGGCATCGAGCGGGCGCGACTGGAACCTGACCACCGGTCTGGTGATGCAGGGCAAGGCCGGCTTCCAGTTCATGGGCGACTGGGCCAAGGGTGAATTCCTGGCCGCGGGCAAGGTGCCGGGCAAGGACTTCCTGTGCGCGGCTGCACCGGGCACGGCCAACGCCTTCACCTTCAACATCGACTCGTTCGCCATGTTCAAGCTGAAGTCGGCCGATGCGCAGAAGGCGCAGAACGACCTGGCCGTGGCCATCATGAGCCCCGAGTTCCAGGAAACCTTCAACCTGAACAAGGGTTCGATCCCGGTGCGCCTGAACATGGACATGTCCAAGTTCGATGACTGCGCCAAGACCTCGGCCAAGGACTTCGTGGAAACCGCCAAGACCAACAGCCTGCTGCCGTCCATCGCCCACAGCATGGCCGTGAGCCCGGCGGCCGAAGGCGCGATCAAGGACGCCGTGAGCCAGTTCTGGAACGACGACAAGATCACTGTCGATGCGGCCATGAAGAACATTGCCTCCGCGGCCCAGACCAAGTAGTAGGGCTCACCCCCAGGCTGCGCGCACCGCGTGTCGCTTCTCCAACCCCCTTGCAGGGGGCGAACCCTAGGGCCCGGCAAAGCCGGTTCCCTGGGTTCCGTGGTGAAGACGTTCTCGTCTATTGCGGCG
>JAQGMQ010000483.1 GCA_028292305.1 Rhodoferax sp. | reverse complement strand
GCCTCTCGTTTTCGGCCAGAGCCTGGGGCTCCGGTTGTTTGCTAACCAAAGAAAGAAGGAAAGAGTCATGCAACTCAATCCCGCAGAAATTTCTGAGCTGATCAAGAGCCGTATCGAAGGCCTGACGGCCAGCGCCGATATCCGCAACCAGGGCACCGTGGTGTCCGTGACCGACGGCATCGTGCGCATCCATGGCCTGAGCGATGTGATGCAGGGCGAAATGCTCGAGTTCCCACCCACGGCCGATGGCACCCCTACGTTCGGCCTGGCGCTGAACCTCGAGCGCGACTCCGTCGGCTCGGTGATTCTGGGCGAATACGAACACATCTCCGAAGGCGACACCGTGAAGTGCACGGGCCGCATTCTGGAGGTGCCGGTCGGCCCCGAGCTGATTGGCCGCGTGGTCAACGCACTGGGCCAGCCGATCGACGGCAAGGGCCCGATCAACGCCAAGATGACCGACGTCATCGAGAAGGTCGCGCCAGGCGTGATCGCTCGTAAATCGGTCGACCAGCCGATGCAGACCGGCCTGAAGTCCATCGACTCGATGGTGCCCGTCGGCCGTGGCCAGCGCGAGTTGATCATCGGCGACCGCCAGACCGGCAAGACCGCCGTGGCCATCGACGCCATCATCAACCAGAAGGGTCAGAACATGACCTGCGTCTACGTTGCGATCGGCCAGAAAGCTTCGTCGATCAAGAACGTGGTGCGCGCACTGGAGCAAGCCGGCGCGATGGACTACACCATCGTCGTGGCCGCTTCGGCTTCCGAATCCGCTGCCATGCAGTACGTGTCGGCCTACTCCGGCTGCACCATGGGCGAATACTTCCGCGACCGCGGCGAAGACGCGCTGATCGTGTATGACGATCTGTCCAAGCAGGCCGTGGCCTACCGCCAGGTCTCGCTGCTGCTGCGCCGCCCACCAGGCCGCGAAGCCTACCCAGGCGACGTGTTCTATCTGCACAGCCGCCTGCTCGAGCGCGCCGCTCGCGTGAACGCCGACTACGTCGAAGCCTTCACCAAGGGCGCGGTCAAGGGCAAGACCGGTTCGCTGACCGCACTGCCGATCATCGAAACGCAGGCCGGCGACGTGTCCGCCTTCGTGCCGACCAACGTGATCTCGATCACCGACGGCCAGATCTTCCTGGAAACCAGCCTGTTCAACGCCGGCATCCGCCCGGCGATCAACGCCGGTATCTCGGTGTCGCGTGTGGGTTCTTCGGCCCAGACCAAGATCATCAAGGGCCAGTCCGGCGGTATCCGTACCGATCTGGCGCAGTACCGTGAGTTGGCTGCGTTCGCGCAGTTCGCCTCCGACCTCGATGAGTCCACCCGCAAGCAGCTCGACCGTGGCGCCCGCGTCACCGAGTTGCTGAAGCAGGCCCAGTACAGCCCGTTGCCGATCAGCCTGATGGGTGCCACGCTGTTCGCGGTCAACAAGGGTTTCATGGACGACGTCGAAGTCAAGAAGATCCTGGCTTTCGAGCACGGCCTGCACGGCTACCTGAAAGACAAGCACGCACCTTTGTTGGCCAAGCTGGAATCCAGCAAGGCGCTGGACAAGGATGCCGAGGCCGAATTGACGGGTGCCGTGGGCGCCTTCAAGAAGACCTTTGCTTAATACCTACCTGACCAAAAGGAGCGGCTGATGGCATCCGGCAAGGAACTTCGGACCAAGATCAAATCGGTGGAAAACACCAAGAAGATCACCAAGGCCATGGAGATGATTTCGGTCTCCAAGATGCGCAAGGCGCAGGAGCGCATGCGCGCTGCGCGGCCTTACAGCGAGAAGATCCGCAACATCGCCAGCCACCTCGGACAAGCCAATCCCGAGTACGTGCACACCTTCATGAAGACCAACGACGGCAAGTCGGTGGGCTTCATCGTGGTGACCACGGACAAGGGTTTGTGTGGCGGCCTGAACACCAACCTGTTGCGCGCCTTGACGGTGCAGCTGCGTGAAACGCAAGCGGCCGGCAAGACCCCGCAGGCTGTGGCCATCGGCGGCAAGGGCCTGGGGTTTCTGAACCGTGTCGGCGCCCAAGTGGTGTCGCATGTCACCCACCTGGGCGACAAGCCGCACCTCGACAAACTGATCGGCCCCGTCAAGGTGCTGCTCGATGCGTTCACGGCCGGTGAAGTCAGCGCGGTCTACCTCTGCTACAACAAGTTTGTCAGCACCATGAGCCAGGTGGCGACGATCGATCAATTGCTGCCGCTGTCGGCCGCGAAGATGCACGAAGAAACCCAGTCCAGTGCCACGCAGCACGCCTGGGACTACATCTACGAGCCCGACGCGCAATCCGTCATCGACGAACTGCTGGTGCGTTACGCCGAAGCCCTGGTCTACCAGGCGGTCGCAGAAAACATGGCCTCCGAACACGCGGCGCGCATGGTGGCCATGAAGGCTGCAACCGACAACGCCGGCAATGTGATCGGCGAGCTGAAGCTGATCTACAACAAGACGCGGCAGGCGGCGATCACCAAAGAATTGTCGGAAATCGTGTCCGGCGCGGCGGCGATCAGCGGCTAAGCGCCGCATCGTTTCCCAAGCACACGTCCGACCCCAGATTGAAATTTATTGGAGCGAGAAAAAATGGCTCAAGATAACCCCCAAGTGAACGCCCGCGTTCAGGGAAAAATTGTTCAGTGTATTGGTGCCGTGGTCGACGTGGAATTTCCGCGTGACCGCATGCCGAAGGTGTACGACGCCCTGAAGATGGACGGCTCGGCCCTGACGCTCGAAGTGCAGCAGCAGCTCGGCGACGGCATCGTGCGCACCATTGCGCTCGGCTCCTCCGACGGCCTGCGCCGCGGCCTGATGGTCACCAACACCGGCCTGCCGATCACCGTGCCCGTGGGCAAGGCCACGCTCGGCCGCATCATGGACGTGCTGGGCGCGCCCATCGACGAACGCGGTCCCGTGAGCCAGGAGCTCACCGCTTCGATCCACCGCAAGGCTCCGGCCTATGACGAACTCAGCCCTTCGCAGGAACTGCTGGAAACCGGCATCAAGGTGATCGACCTGGTGTGCCCGTTCGCCAAGGGCGGCAAGGTCGGCCTGTTCGGCGGCGCCGGCGTCGGCAAGACCGTGAACATGATGGAGCTGATCAACAACATCGCCAAGGCGCACAGCGGCTTGTCGGTGTTTGCCGGTGTGGGCGAACGTACCCGCGAAGGCAACGACTTCTACCACGAGATGGCCGACTCCGGCGTCGTGAACCTCGAGAATCTGGTCGAGTCCAAAGTGGCCATGGTCTATGGCCAGATGAACGAACCACCGGGCAACCGTCTGCGCGTCGCGCTGACCGGCCTGACCATCGCCGAGTCGTTCCGCGACGAAGGCAAGGACGTGCTGTTCTTCGTCGACAACATCTACCGCTACACGCTGGCCGGCACCGAAGTGTCTGCACTGCTGGGCCGCATGCCTTCCGCCGTGGGCTACCAGCCCACGCTGGCCGAAGAAATGGGCCGCCTGCAAGAGCGCATCACGTCGACCAAGGTCGGCTCGATCACGTCCATCCAGGCTGTCTACGTGCCAGCCGATGACTTGACCGACCCGTCGCCTGCCACCACCTTCGCCCACTTGGACTCCACCGTGGTGTTGAGCCGTGACATCGCTTCGCTGGGTATCTATCCCGCGGTCGATCCTCTCGACTCGACCAGCCGCCAGCTCGACCCGCTGGTCGTCGGCCAGGACCACTACGAGACCGCCCGCGCCGTGCAGGGCACGCTGCAGCGCTACCGCGAACTGCGCGACATCATCGCCATCATGGGCATGGACGACCTGGCCCCTGAAGACAAGCTGGCCGTGGCCCGCGCGCTCAAGATCCAGCGTTTCCAGAGCCAGCCTTTCCACGTGGCTGAAGTATTTACCGGCAGCCCCGGCAAGTACGTGCCTTTGTCTGAAACCATCCGTGGCTTCAAGATGATCGTGGCCGGCGAATGTGACCACCTGCCAGAACAGGCGTTCTACATGGTCGGCGGCATCGACGAGGCTTTCGAGAAGGCCAAGAAGGTTTAAACCTCATGGACTCCACCCACACCATTCACGTCGATGTGGTCAGTGCCGAGGCGTCCATCTTCTCGGGCGAGGCACGCTTCGTGGCCCTGCCCGGCGAGTCCGGCGAACTGGGTATCTACCCACGCCACACGCCGCTGATCACCCGCATCAAGCCTGGCTCGGTGCGCATCGAGCTGGCCGACGGCACTGAAGAATTCGTCTTCGTGGCCGGTGGCATCCTCGAAGTGCAGCCCGACACCGTGACCGTGTTGTCCGACACCGCCATCCGCGGCAAGGACCTCGACGACGAAAAAGCCAACGCCGCCAAGGCCGCCGCCGAAGACGCCGTCAAGAACGCCAAGAGCGAACTCGACCTGAGCAAAGCCCAGTCCGAACTCGCCGTGATGGCGGCCCAGCTGGCTGCGCTGCGGCGCTTCCGCCAGAAACGCTGAGCGTTTCGGTCCCCAAGAAAAAACCGCCCGAGGGCGGTTTTTTCATGTCTGCGGCCGGTGACTTCATGGTGCGTTGCTCGCTGCGCTTAATCGCCGGCCTGCCACGTCGAGTGGTGTCCCGGCATGGGTTGCGCCGATACAGCTTCGGCGGGCGGCTGTCCTGCCTTGTCCCCTCGCCCGCGTGCGGGAGAGGGTTAGGGTGAGGGTCGACGTGACGCGCAGGTACGCCAATTAACACCCTCACCCCGGCCCTCTCCCGCACGCGGGAGAGGGAGTAATGCCGGGGTAGCCAGCGCTGCGACGCGTCCGGTATCCTGACCCCGGGCCCTCCCCACCTCCTCTAAATGCGCCGAGGAGCGGAAGGTTTGGCGGATCAGGGCTGGCGTTGTTTGAGCGCAACGAGTTTAGCCAGACCCTGCCAAACCTGAGCACCACAGGCTCCCGAAGCGAAGCGCACGGCGCAGTTAGTGGGGGCGCCTTCTTTTCGTGAGGTTTCTTGTGCGCACAAGAAATGTCACTCGCCCGCCGGTGCGACTACCGGCCAGCAGCCAACAAAAACACCCCCGGCGCTCCACCCGCAAGTCAACGCACGGAGACAAGCCCCAAACTCAACCCCCAACCCCTTCCTCCGCATACAAAACCCCATCCCTCTCCATCTCCGCAATAGCATCAGCCCCATACCCAAGCCCCGCCGCAATGCTGCGGTTGTGCTGCCCCATCATCGGCGCCGGCTGCGTCACCGTCGTATCGCACTCCGAGAAATGGAACGGCAGGTTCGGCAACTGCACCTTGCCCACCACCGGGTGGTTCTGCTCGATCAACATGCCCCGTGCCGCCACTTGCGGGTCGGCCAGCACCTCGGCGATGTTCTGCACCTTCGCACTCGGCACGTCGATCGTGTCCAGCGCCGCCAGGCACAGGGCCACCGTGCGGCTGGCCACCCAGGCACGCACGGGCGGCAGCAACTCGAGCCGGTTCTCGTTGCGGCCGGTCAGGGTGTGGAAGCGTGTGTCCGCCGCCAGGCCAGGCTGGCCCAGGTCGTCGCCGATGAGCTTGGCCAGGCGCTTCCAGGCGTCGTCCACCTGCGCGGCGATCACCAGATAGCCGTCGGTGGCGGTGAACACGCCGTACAGCGTCGACTGCGGCAGGTCGTGCCCGGTCTGCACCGGGATCTCCTTGCCGCCCGACAAGGTGTAGCTCTGCACCGCGTATTCGTGCATCGACACCAGGCAGTCGTACAAGGCCATGTCGATGTGTTGCCCGCGCCCCGAGCCGATGCGCCCGAGCAGCGCCGCGCAGACCGCGGCCACGCCGTGGATGCCGGTGTACATGTCGCCCAGCGCAATGCGCAGCAGGGGCGGCGCCTCACCGGGCGAGCCGACCATGGCCATGATGCCGCTCTTGGCCTCGGCGATCAGGCCGAAGCCGGCGCGGTGTGAATCGGGTCCGGTGTGGCCGTAGGCCGAGACCGAGCAATACACCAGCTTCGGATTGCGTTCCGACAGCTCCTTGTAGCCCAGGCCCAGCTTGTCGAGCGCACCAGGGCGGTAGTTCTCCAGGAACACGTCGGCGGTGTCGGTCAGCTTGTGCATCATTTCCAGCCCGCGCGGGTCTTTCAGGTTGATGCACAGGCCTTGCTTGCCCATGTTCTGCTGCATGAAGTAGCCGCTTTGGTTGCCGATGAAATAGGCATGCGCCCGGCCCGCGTCACCCGCCTTCGGGCGCTCGACCTTGATCACCTCCGCGCCCATCGCCGCCAGGCAGCGGCCCATGTACGGGCCGGCCAGGAAGTGGCTGTAGTCGATCACGCGGATGCCTTTGAGCGGCAGGGCTTGGGTGGTCATGGGAAATGTCTCCGTCATGTTGGGGATTGGCAGGCGCCGATGCGCGCCCGCAGCAAGGCCGCATGTTAGGAGTCTTGCGCCCATTCGGCCATCCAATGGCGGCAATGGTTGTCATTGCGGATGACAATGGGCGCGATAGGGCGCCGCATCGCCTCTGCCGGAGTCGGCTACTTCTTCATGAAGAGTTCGCTGCACACGCCGCGCAGCCAGCGGTGGCCGGCGTCGTCGTGCAGCCTGGCGTGCCAGTGCTGCTTCACCAGGTACGACGGGATCTCGAACGGGCACGGGAACAGCTTCACCGCCCCTTGCCGTGCCAGCGTCTCGCCGATCATGCGCGGCACGGTGGCCAGCAAATCGGTGTTCGACACGATCGTGGCCAGGCCCAGGAACCCCGGCAATTCCAGCAGCACGTTGCGTTCGATGTGGTGCGACTTGAGGGCGCTGTCCAGCAGCGCATGGCCGCGGCCGTAGACGATCTCGATGTGGGCCTCGTTCTGGTAGGCCTTGCGCGTCAACGTGCGGCCGATGCGCGGATGCGCCGGGTTCACCAGGCACACGAAATCCTGCGCATACAGCGTCTGCTGGTAGAAGCCTGATTCCAGGCCCGGCACGTAACCCAGCGCGATGTCGGCCTTGCCCGACTGCAGTGCGTCGGCCGTGCCGGCGTCGATCGGCCCGATGTCGATACGCACTCCCGGCGCCACTTGCCGCAGGTGGGCCAGCAGCCGCGGCAGCAGGGTGATGTGGCTTGCATCCGTCATGCACAGGCGGAAGCTGCGGCTTGCCTGCGCCGGCTCGAAGGCGGGCCGGCCGGCGCTTAGTTTGCGCAGCGATTCGATGACCTCGCGCGCCGGCACGATCAACGCATCGGCCCGCGGCGTGGGCTGCATGCCGGCGGCGGTGCGCACGAACAGCGGGTCGCCCAGCACCTTGCGCAGCTTGGCCAGCCAGATGCTCACGGTGGGCTGGCTCTGCCCCAGCTGCTCGGCGCAACGGGTCACGCTGCCGGTGTTGTAGAGCATGTCGAACAGCTGCAGCAGCTTCACGTCGAGCAATGCCGCGCTGTTGTCTTCGGTGGCGGACTTCGGGCGGCCGGGTGGTGTTCGGCTGGTGTTGGCTGGATGACTTCGCGCTGCCATTATTGTCTCGTGCAATGGTCGTTATTCTCCCCATTGTATGGACAGAATCAGGCTGGAAACTTATGGTTGCCTCCTCGCCGAACGCCCCTGGCCGCCGCTGTGGCCCTGGGGCCGACCCCTACAACAACGTGACCCGATCACGACCATCCAAAGGTGGAGACATGACCAAGACCTTCTATAAATTCGCCCGGCTGACCGTAGCCGCGGCCCTGTGCGGCGCCTCTTTGCTGACGCTGGCGCAAACCGTGCCCGTGACCGGCATCGTCGAACTTTCCGGCCCCGGCGCCACGGCCGGCACCAACTTCGACAACGGCGTGAAGCTGGCCGTGAAGGCCATCAACGCCGCGGGCGGCATGGCCGGCAAGAAGATCGAATACACCTCGCTTGACACCCAGACCCAGCCCGGCGTGGCCAAGGCGCTGGCCAAGCGTGCCATCGACCAGGGCGCGCAGGTGGTGCTGGGCCCGGTGTTCTCGGGCTCGATCCTGGTGAGCATGAGCGAGACCAAGCAGGCCGAGATCCTGAACATCGTCGGCGGCGAAGCGGCCAGCATCACGCAGCAGGGCCACCCGTATGTGTTCCGCGCCTCGTTCACCCAGGCCGCGGCCATGCCCAAGGTGGCCACCTACCTGAAGAACACGGTCAAGGCCAAGAGCGTGTCGGTCATCTACGTGAACAACGACTTCGGCAAGGGCGGCCGCGACGCGATCGTGAAGGCGCTGGAGGCGAACGGCATCAAGGTCGCGGCCGATCTGTCCACCGACAGCGGCCAGGTCGACTTCTCGGCCGCCGTGCTCAAGGCCAAGCAGGCCGATGCCGATGCGCTGTTCGTCTACACCAACGAAGAAGAGTCGGCCCGGCTGTTGCGCGAGCTGCGCAAGCAGGGCTACACCAAGCCGATCGTGGGCGAGTCAACCCTCACGAATGAGAAAGTTGTCGAGCTGGCGGGCGATGCGGCCAACGGCATCATCGGCCATGTAGGGCTGACCGCCGACGCGCCCAACCCGACGGTGCAGGCCTTCACCAAAGCCTATGTGGCCGAGTACAAGTCCCGCCCGGACCACAACGCCATGAAGGGTTACATCGGCATGTGGTCGGCCAAGGCCGCGGCCGACAAGGCTGGCAAGATCGACTCCAAGGCCATGGCCAACGCGCTGCACAACCACAGCTTCAGCGTCAAGGATTTCCCCGGCCTGCTGTTCGACGTCAGCTACGATGCCAAGGGCGACCTGGACCGCGAAAGCTTCTTCGTGAAGATCGTCAACGGCCATTCCGAAGTCATCGAAACCCTCAAGCCCGCCGCCAAATAACATGAGTGCGCCCCACAACGAGTTCTGCCGCGTCGAGCGTGACGGCGGCCTGCTCGTCATCACGCTGCAGCGTCCCGAGGTGATGAACGCCCTGCACCTGCCTGCGCATGTCGAGCTTTCACGCATCTTCGACGACTACGCGGCCGACCCGGCGCTGCGCGTGGCCATCGTCACAGGCACGGGCGAGCGCGCCTTCTGCGTCGGCACCGACCTCAAGTCGCTCGCCAGAACCGGCAACTACGACTACCCACGCGGCGGCTTTGCCGGCATCACCAAACGCTTCGACCTGTGGAAGCCGGTGATCGCGGCGGTCAACGGCATGTGCCTTGGCGGCGGCGTGGAAATCCTGGCCGCCTGCGACCTGGCCGTGGCCTCCGAACAGGCGCAGTTCGGCCTGCCCGAGCCGCTGGTGGGCCTGGCGGCCCTGGGCGGTGGCGCCTTGCAGCGCATGGCCCGGCAGATGGCCATGAAGGACGCGATGTACCTGGCACTCACCGGCAAACGCATCGACGCGGCCGAGGCCCGGCGCATTGGCATGGTCAACGAAGTGGTGCCGCAGGGCGAAGTGCTGGCGCGTGCGCGGGCGCTGGCGCAGGAGATCCTGGCCTGCGCGCCACTGGCCGTGCAGGCCACCAAGCAGGCCATGCTGATGAGCTTCGACGAATCGAACCTGGAACGCGCGATGCACACGCGTTACCCGGCCGAGGCTGTGATGCTGGCCAGCCAGGATGCGGTCGAAGGGCCTCTCGCGTTTTCACAGAAACGCAAGCCGAACTGGACGGGCACATGAGCGCGGAGACCACGCCGAGAACCATCCGCTGGGGCATGATCGGCTGCGGCGACGTGGCCGAGGTCAAGAGCGGGCCGGCCTTCTACAAGGCGGCCAATTCTTCACTCGTGGCCGTGATGCGGCGCAACGGCCCGCTGGCCGAAGACTTCGCGCGGCGCCATGGCGTGGGCCGCTGGCACGACGACGCCGAAGCCATCATCCGCGCGCCCGACATCGACGCTGTCTACATCGCCACCACCACCGATTCGCACTTCGACTACACGCTGCGCTGCGCCGCCGCGGGCAAGGCCGTCTACGTGGAAAAGCCCATGGGCATGAGCCACGCGCAATGCCTCGAGATGGTGGCCGCCTGCCGGCAGGCCAAGGTGCCGCTGTGGGTGGGCTTCTACCGCCGTGCGCTGCCGCGGTTTCTGCAGCTGCGCGACATCCTGCAAAGCGGTGTGATCGGGGACGTGCGCGCGGTCGTGTCGCGGCAAAGTCAACGGCCGCCGACTTCCGAGCAACTGCAGAGCCACTACATCGCCTGGCGCACCGATGCCGCGCGTTCGGGCGGCGGCTTTTTCTTCGAGGCCATCGGCCACACCTTCGACATTTTCGACTTCTTGCTCGGCCCCATCGACAAGGTGCAGGGCATTGCCAGCAACCAGGCCGGGCTGTGGCAGAGCGAGGACATGGTCACGGCCAGCTACCGCTTCGCCTCGGGTGTGCAGGGCAGCGGTGCCTGGTGCTTCGCGGCCGACCGCGACGAGGAATACCACGAGATCATCGGCAGCAAGGGGCGGGTGCGCTTCTCGGTCTACAAGACGGTGCCGATGGTGTTGACGGTGGGCGATGCGGTGCAAGAAATCCCGGTGAGCGATCCGCCGCATGTGCACCAGCCGCTGGTGCAGACGATTGTGGACGAGATGAACGGACACGGGCACTGCGCGAGTACCGGGGAGAGTGGGGCGCGGACGGCTTGGGTGGTGGATGAGATCCTGAGGGATTTCAAGCGTTCCTCCGCGCCTTGAGCGGCCTCACCCCAGGGCGGTAATTGCCTTGCTCCTTCCCCCGGAAGGGGAGGGAGCTGACAGCCAGGCAAGCTCGGCCCGCGTGGCGGGCGCCCGCTACTTCAACGACTGCAGATAAGCCACCAGATCCGCCCGCTGCTTCGCATCCGCCAGCCCTGAATACGGCATCACATTCCCCGGAATCGCCGTCTGCGGATTGGCGATGTAGGCCTCGAGCTTGGCCGCATCCCAGTTGTACGCCGTGGCCTTCATGGCCCGGCTGTAGCGAAAGCCGGGGAAGCTGCCGACCTTGCGGCCGTCGACGCCCTTGAGGCTCGGCCCGGCGCCGTTCGTGCCGTCGATGCTGTGGCATGCGGCGCATTGCGCGTACACCGTCTTGCCTGCGCTCACGTCCTGCGCATGGGCGCCGGCGAAAGACAAGGCCGCCAAGGCCGCCGCATAAATTGGTTTGAAATTCATCGTGGGGTTCCTGTTGGTTTAAAGCATGCGTGGTCGGTCGACATAGGTCACCAGGTCGTCGCCCAGGCGCAAGGCCAGTGCGGCCAGTGGGCCGGTCGGGTTGTAGCCGGAGTTGTGGGCGAACACCGAGGCGCCCACCACGAACAGGTTGTGCGCGTCCCAGTGCTGCAGGTGCGGCGACACCACACTGGTGTGCGGGTCGGCGCCCATGATGGTGCCGCCCGTGATGTGTGTGCTCTGGTAGGCGCGTGTGTCGAACAGCGTGGGCGTGGTGGTGGCCGGCGTGATGATGTCGGCGCCGAAAGCCTTGGCGATCTCGTTCTGCTTTTCAGAGATGAACTTCGACACCTTGAGCTCGTTCTCGCGCCAGTTGAAGTTCATGCGGATCAGCGGCTGGCCATAGGCGTCGGCATAGGTCGGGTCCAGGTCGAGGTAGTTCTCGCGGTGCGGGTAGCAGCTGCCCTGCATGCCGATCGCCATCGAGTGCGCATACCAGTCGGCGTTGGCCTTCTTCCAGGCGCTGCCCCAGCGCGGCGTGCCCGGCGGCACACGGCGCGCGCCGATCGGCCGGCCATGGAACATGCTGGCGTTGATGCCGGCGCCGCCCAGGAAGCCGAGGCCCGCGTGGTCGAAGTTGTCGTTGTTGAACTCGTCCATGTAGACCTGCGTGCTGCCGGTCGCCAGGAACGGGTTGAACCACTTGTCCTTCATGAAGATGTTCACGCCGCCGCCGAGCTGGTAGCAGAAGTTCTTGCCGACCACGCCGGTGTTGCTCACCGGGTCGTAGGCCTTGCCGATCTTGCTGGTCAGCAGCAGCTTGGTGTTGGTCATGGTGAACGCGCCCAGCACCACCACGTCGGCGGGCTGCTCGTATTCCTGACCGGTCTGCAGGTCGACGTAGTGCACGCCGGTGACCTTCTTGCCCTTGGCGTCATAGGTCAGGCCGAGCACATGGCACTGCAGCCGCACCTCGAATTCCTTGCGCTTCTTCAGCATCGGGTACAGCAGCACTTCGGGCGACGCCTTGGCCTGGGCCTCGCAGATGAAGCGTTCGCAGTGGCCGCAGTACTGGCAGGCGCCGAGCTTTTGGCCATCGGGGTTGGTGTAGGCGCTCGACGAGTTGGCGGCCGGCGTGGGAAAGGGCTTGTAGCCCATCTTCTCGGTGACGGCCTTGAAGGTCAGGCCGGCCTCGGTGTACTCCAGCGGCTTCTGCGCATACTCGCCATCACGCGGGGCTTCGAACGGGTTGCCGCCGGCCATGATCGCGCCGTTGATGTTGCCGGCCTTGCCCGCAATGCCGAACAGCTTTTCGAACAGCTCGTGGTAGGGCCGCAGTTCCTTGTAGCTCGTGCCCCAGTCCTGCAGCGGCATGTCCTTCGGGATGGCCTGCTTGCCGTAGCGCGACTCGTTGCGCGTCTTCAGTTCCATGTCGTATTCGGCCCAGCGCCAGGTGTGGCCGTTCCAGTGGTTGGCCGCGCCGCCCAGGCCTTCGCCCGGCAGGAAGGCTTCCATCCAGCGCACGGGCAGCGCGGTCTCCTTCGTGTTGTGGCGCAGCGTGTAGGTCTGCACCGACCAGTCCTGCACCAGGCCCTGGTGGGTGTCCCAGCGCAGTTCGTCGCGCTGCGTGGGCAGCTTGGCTTCCGCGCCCTTGGTGTGGTCGCCGCCGCGCTCCAGCACCAGGACTTCGATGTGTTTGTCGGTCAGCTGGCGCGACACCAGGCCGGCCGTGAGTCCGCCGCCGACGATGACGACCCGCTTGCTCGGGAGTTTCTTGATCATGGGGTTCCTTAACTGAAGTCGGCGATGGACTTGGGGTCCTTGGCGCCGGGGAACGGCTTGCCTCGGTACTGCACCATGTCGATGGTGTGGGTGGCCGGCAGGCCGGGGTAGCCGATCAGTTTCCAGAACACCTTGGCCGTGTTGCCGCCGTAGATCGGGTCGGCAAAACAGGCCTGGTTGAACAGCGGATACACCAGCTCGTTGAACCACGCCGCCATGGGCAGGCGTGGGTCGGTCACCTTGCCCGCGGCCAGGTCGTTCAGGAAGGCATCGGCCTCGGCGGGCGTGACCTGGTCCAGCGGCTTGCCGCCGTATTTGGCGGCGCAGGCGTCGTTGGCCGCGGCCACACCGGCCTTGAAATACTGCTCGGGCGTCAACGGCAGTTGGTAGCCGTGCTGCGGCTTGCCTTCGGCCCACGGCCCGTGGTTGTAGCGGCGCGCGCCCTTGCCGAACTCACCGGCCAGTTGCCGGTCGATGTAGATGGCCAGGCCGCAGTCGACGCCGTTGGGCGTCATGTCGTCGGCCGGACACATGACGGTGACCATGGTCTCGACGAAGGCCGCCTCGTCCTGGCTCAGCGAGATGTAGCCGACGACCGTGTTGACCACCGGGCCGGCAGCCGGTGCCGCGGCCTGCGCTGCGGCTCCGAGCGACGCAACGGCCGCCGTGCCGCCGACGAGCGACGGTGCGAACGGAATGCTGCCGGTGACCGCGGCGATCTGCCGCAGAAAACCGCGCCGCGGCGGTACGGGAAGGACGGCCGCCGGGGCGGCATCGGGCGCGTCGTTGTCGTGCTTGCTTGGCATGTTTTTTACCTGTCGTGGGTGTCTGGACCAGGAGCGGTCTGCGACCCGATGAATCTATGCAACAGTCGCGTCGGGGTCAGGGTGCAATGGTCATGAATGCAGGGTGACGAAAGTCATCAGCTGTTGAAGGCCTGCGCTTCCGCGAAGCGGCCCCTGCGCCACGACGCGGAGTGCGGCCGGAAGTTTTTCGTGATGAACGAACGCACGACGGGAAGATGCCCGACGACGGCTTGGTACAACACCGGGGCGCCGACGTGGGTTCCATCGAGCTGCCGAAGCGTTAATGTCCGTAATTTCGAACATTTTCTGGAAAGAAAGAGAAAATGCTCGACCATTCGAACATGACATCGCCGCCGGCAATCAAAGCGTTCAACACGACCGACTTCGGCCGGCTGTTCCGTCGCGAACGCCGCGCCCTGGGCAAGACGCAGGCCGATGTGGCCACCATTGCAGGTGTTCGCCGGCAGACCATTGCCGACATGGAGCGGGGCCTCAGCGTGAGCACGCTGACAGCGCTGGCTGCCCTCAGCGCCCTCGGCAAGGCCATCGAGATCGTCGACGCGCGTTACGAGATGGACCGCATGCCCAACTTCATGAACGACGAAGAATGACGTCCATGCACGACGTCCCTGGTGCCAGTCATCCCAAGATCAGGACATTGCAAGCAGAGACGCCTCAAGGTCTCGCAGGTCGGCTGGTGCGCGAATCTCAGTTCGTCTTCAACTACGAGACGCCGGCGCGCGCCTGCGAACTCTCTCTGGCCATGCCGTTGCGGGCGCAGAGCTATGCGCAGAATACGGTGCACCCGGCATTCGCCATGAACCTGCCTGAGGGCGCGCTGCACACCGCGCTCAGCCTGCGCTTCGCCAAGCAGTTCTCGAAACTCGATGAGATGGCCATGCTCGCGATCACCGGCGCCGACCGCATCGGGCGCCTTTCGCCCCTGTTCGACGTGGTGACCACGGCCGCGTACGGCTACGAGAGCCAAGGCACTGGCCGGGTCGCGGCCGATCGCACGCTCGCTCTCAAGTTCAGGAAGAGCACGTCTTACCCGACGCGCGAGCAGGTGCTTGCCTTCGCAACCCAGTGCTTCGTCAAGAATCCCACAGCCGTGATCGAGCGCCTCGGTACCGCGATGAGCGAGTCGCTGGCCGCCAACAAGGACCGCTTACCCCGCGACTTCCTGGCGCGCATGCAGGCTGAATGGGACGGGGGCAGGGCGCTGCTGGAACCCGGTCGGGTGTTCGTCGGCAGACAACAGCCGAGCGGTTGAACGGGCTTTACCAGGGGCTTGCCACCACAGCCCCACGGGGCATTGAAAGACTGTATATTTGCACAGTTTCACCCAATAGCCCACCGTGGAAATCAACCGCAAACTCGCCATCCTGGCCGACGCCGCCAAATACGACGCTTCGTGTTCGTCCAGCGGCACGTCCAAGCGCAATTCGGTGGGCGGGCGCGGCATCGGCTCCACCGAAGGATCGGGCATCTGCCACAGCTACGCTCCCGACGGCCGCTGCATCTCGCTGCTGAAGATCCTGCTCACCAACTACTGCGTCTACGACTGCCTCTACTGCATCAACCGCGTCAGCAGCAACGTGGCCCGGGCGCGCTTCAACGTCGACGAGGTGGTGCAGCTCACGCTCGACTTCTACCGGCGCAACTGCATCGAAGGTCTGTTCCTCAGCTCCGGCATCATCAAGAGCCCCGACTACACCATGGAGCAGGTGGTCGAGGTGGCCCGGGTGCTGCGCGAAGAGCACGACTTCCGCGGCTACATCCACCTGAAGACCATTCCCGAGGCCAGCGCCGAGTTGCTGGCCCGCGCCGGCCGTTATGCCGACCGGCTGAGCATCAACGTCGAGCTGCCCACCGTCGAAGGTCTGCACAGCCTGGCGCCTGAAAAAGACGGCCAGGCGATCCGCC
>JAQGMQ010000479.1 GCA_028292305.1 Rhodoferax sp. | reverse complement strand
CCTGCGTCAGCGGCGCGGAGCCGTCCACGCCCAGCAATATCTTGCGAAGCGCCTGGTAGCCGCCGCGCGCCTCGTAGTCCTTCAGGCGCCAGTTGCTGCCGTTCAGGTCGGCGTAGATCTGCGGATTGATGTGCCGGCCATGGAAACAGGTTTGCACACCCGTCGCCTGGAACTGGGAAAGCACTTGCTGCGCATTCATGGCTGGGCTTCCTTGTGGTTCTGGACACCGGCGCCATCGGTTGCGGCGCGCAGGCCATCGATCAACTGGTCGAGCTTTTCGTTGCTCATGAAGCTGCACATGGTCAGGTCATTGACCAGCATCACCGGCGAATCGGCGCAGGCGCCCAGGCATTCGCTTTGCTGCAGCGTGAAGACACCGTCGGGCGTGGTGCCGCCCATGGTGATGCCGAGCTTGCCTTCGAGGTGCTTCAGCGCCTTGGCGCCATCGCGCAGCTGGCACGGCAGGTTGGTGCAGACGTTGAGCTTGTACTTGCCCACCGGGTGCTGGGTGTACATGTTGTAGAACGTGGTGACTTCATGCACGGCGATCACCGGCATGCCGAGGTGCAATGCGATCTCGCGCTCGGCGTCGATGCTCACATAGCCGCGTTCGCGTTGGACGATCGTGAGGCAGGCCATCACGGCCGACTGTTTCTGGTCGGCCGGGTACTTGGCGACTTCCTTGTCGAACAGGGCCAGCATCGGTGCCGACAACGGCATGGATGGGACATGCCCATGGTCATGTTGATGGCTGTGGGTGCTCATCGGTCAATCTCTCCAAACACAATGTCCAGCGTGCCGATGATGGCCACGGCATCGGCGATCATGTGGCCGCGGGTCATCTCGTCCATGGCGGCGAGGTGCACAAAACCCGGCGGGCGGATTTTGAGGCGGTAAGGCTTGTTGGCGCCGTCGCTGATCAGGTAGATGCCGAACTCGCCCTTCGGGTGTTCGACGGCGGCATAGGCTTCGCCTTCGGGCACGTGGAAACCTTCGGTGAAGAGCTTGAAATGGTGGATCAGCTCTTCCATGTTCGACTTCATCGACTCACGCGACGGCGACGCCACCTTGTGGTTGTCGGTGATGACCGGGCCGGGGTTCATACGCAGCCAGTCCACGCATTGCTTGATGATGCGGTTCGACTGGTTCATCTCTTCCATGCGCACCAGGTAGCGGTCGTAGCAGTCGCCGGTCTTGCCGAGTGGAATGTCGAAATCCATGCGGTCGTACACGTCGTACGGCTGCTTCTTGCGCAGGTCCCAGGCGATGCCGGAGCCACGCAGCAGCGGGCCGGTCAGGCCGAGGTTCAGGGCACGCTCGGGGGTCATCACGCCGACGCCGACGGTGCGCTGTTTCCAGATGCGGTTCTCGGTCAGCAGCGTGTGGTATTCCTCGAGGTTCTTCGGGAAACGCTTGGTGAAATCGTCGATGAAATCGAGCATCGAACCTTGCCGGTTCTCGTTCATCGCGGCCAGCGCCTTGGCGTTCTTGATCTTGCTGACCTTGTACTGCGGCATGGTGTCCGGCAGGTCGCGGTAGACGCCGCCCGGACGGAAATAAGCCGCGTGCATGCGCGCGCCGGAGACGGCTTCGTACATGTCGAACAGGTCTTCGCGTTCGCGGAAGGCGTAGATCAGGATGGTCGAGCTGCCGCAGTCGTTGCCGTGCGAGCCGAGCCACATCAGGTGGTTCAACAGGCGCGTGATCTCGGCGAACATGACGCGGATGTACTGGGCACGGATCGGCACTTCGAGGCCGAGCAGCTTTTCGATCGCCAGGCAATAGGCGTGTTCGTTGGACATCATGGACACGTAGTCCAGGCGGTCCATGTAGGGCAGGGACTGGATGAAAGTCTTGCTCTCGGCCAGCTTTTCGGTGGCGCGGTGCAGCAGGCCGATGTGCGGATCGGCGCGCTGGACGACTTCGCCGTCGAGCTCGAGCACGAGGCGCAGCACGCCGTGGGCCGCAGGATGCTGCGGTCCGAAGTTCAGGGTGTAGTTCTTGATTTCTGCCATGGTGCGTCACACAAGCCCGCGGGCCTACTTGCGCCCTCCGTATTTGTCTTCACGGATGATGCGCGGCGTGATTTCGCGAGGTTCGATGGTCACCGGTTCGTAGACCACGCGGCGGCGTTCGGCGTCATAACGCATCTCGACATGGCCGGACAGCGGGAAGTCCTTGCGGAACGGATGGCCCACGAAGCCGTAGTCGGTGAGGATGCGGCGCAGGTCGTTGTGGCCTTCGAAGACGATGCCGAACAGATCGAAGGCTTCGCGCTCGAACCAGTTGGCGCCGCTCCAGACGTGCATGACGGAGTCGACCACCGGGAAATCGTCGTCGGGGCAGAACACCTTGACCCGCACACGCTGGTTCAGGCTCACCGAGATCAGGTGCGACACGACGCAGTAGCGCAGGCCGTCCCAGGCTTCGTCCTTGTAGGCCGAATAGTCGACGCCGCACAGATCGATGAGCTGCTCGAACTTGCAGCCGGGCGCGTCGCGCAGGGTCTGCATGACGCCGAGGTAATTGGCCGCGTCGACGACGATGGTGACTTCGGCCAGCGCGACGGTGATGCGGCGGGCCTTGTCGCCCAGCACGGCGGCAATCGTGGATTTCAGGACATCCGGGTGGATGGCGACATCGGACGCAGAAGACGACACAACAAAAGACATATGGCCCTTCAGTCCCTTGCGATCGTATTGGTACGGCGGATCTTCTGCTGCAGCTGGATGATGCCGTAGAGCAAAGCCTCGGCGGTGGGCGGGCAGCCCGGCACGTAGACGTCGACCGGCACGATGCGGTCGCAGCCGCGCACCACCGAATAACTGTAGTGGTAGTAGCCACCACCGTTGGCGCATGAGCCCATGGACAACACCCAGCGGGGCTCCGACATCTGGTCGTACACCTTCCGCAGCGCGGGCGCCATCTTGTTGCACAACGTGCCGGCCACGATCATCAGATCGGACTGGCGCGGGCTGGCGCGAAACACCTCGGAGCCGAAGCGACCGATGTCGTAACGCGCGGCGGCCGCATGCATCATCTCGACCGCGCAGCAAGCCAGGCCGAAGGTCATGGGCCACAACGAGCCGGTCTTGGCCCAGTTCACCACCGAGTCATAACTCGTGGTGACGAAGCCTTCTTTGAGTACACCTTCAATCATCTGATCACTCCCAGTCGAGGGCGCCTTTTTTCCACATGTAGACAAATCCGAACGTGAGCACGGCTACAAACTCCAGGCCAAACAGGAAGCCCATGAAGCCAATTTCCTTGAAGGCGGCTGCCCAGGGAATCAGAAACGCGGTTTCCAGATCGAACAGGATGAAGAGAATGGCCACGAGGTAGTAGCGCACGTCGAACTTCATGCGGGCATCTTCGAAAGCTTCGAAGCCGCATTCGTAGGGGGAGTTTTTAGCAGCGTCGGGACGATTGGGTCCGAGGATGTAGCCCAGCACCTGGGGGGCTACACCGACACCAATTACGACCAAGATGAACAGAAGGACAGGGAGGTACTGGTCGAGGTTCATCTTGAGGTTCTATCACCGCTTCAGCCCGCCGGATCTTTTTTCAACCTGATCCGGCAGACTTTTTTGTTGGTGCGGTCGGCGAGACTCGAACTCGCACAGCTTTCGCCACTACCCCCTCAAGATAGCGTGTCTACCAATTTCACCACGACCGCGGTTTTTTGTGTACGGATGGCATGAGGAACCTTGCGGTTTGTGGCTTTCCGTACAGCATACGAGTTTACCCTGAAACACCCTCTTTTCTGGAGAGGGTGCCAAATTCAACACAGATTATTTGGTGGGAATCTGGCCTGCGCCAGAGGCAGCGACGGCGGGCGCAGCCGGCGTGGCCGCGGTGGCACCAGCCGGTGCCGACGAACCCGGGATCTGGCCTGCAGGCGTGGTATCGGCCGCGGGCGCGGTGACGGCCGAGCGTTCGAGCACGCTGCCCGAGCTGGCCGGACGGGCATTGCCGAAATAGGCCAGCGCCAGCGTGCAGACGAAGAACACCGCCGCCAGCACACCGGTGGTGCGCGACAGGAAATTGTCGCTGCCGCTGGCGCCGAACAGGCTGCCCGAGCCACCGCTGCCAAAGGCCGCGCCCATGTCGGCGCCCTTGCCATGCTGCACCAGGATCAGGCCGATCATGCCCAGCGCCGAAATGATCTGGACAGCCAGAAGGATGGTCAACAACACATTCATCTCATTTACTCCTAAAAACTAACGCAACAGTAGAAAAGTCAGGGCACCATCAGGCCGCGGCCACGATGGTGAGGAAATCCGGGGCCTTCAAGGCCGCGCCGCCGATGAGCCCACCGTCGATGTCGGGCTGGGCCAGCAATTGGGCGGCATTGGCGGCATTCATGCTGCCGCCGTAGAGGATGCGCATCAACGCCGAACGGTCGGTGGCGGCGTGCAGCTGGGCGCGCAGCACGGCGTGCACCTGCTGCGCCTGCTCGGGCGAGGCGGTCTTGCCGGTGCCGATGGCCCACACCGGTTCGTAGGCCACCACGATCTCGCTGATGCAGTGGCCGTTCACATGGATGACGGCAGCAAGCTGGCGCTTCACCACTTCTTCGGTCTGGCCGGCTTCGCGTTCGGCCAGCGTCTCGCCCACACACACGATGGGCGTGATGCCGGCGGCCAGCGCACGGGCGGTCTTGGCCGACACGGCGCCATCGGTCTCGCCGTGGTACAGGCGCCGCTCCGAATGCCCGACGATCGCATAACGCACGCCGAAATCCTTCAGCATGGCGGTGGACACTTCGCCGGTGTAGGCGCCGCTCTCGTACTGGGACACGTCCTGCGCACCCAGCGCAATGGCGCTGCCTGCGAGCAGGGTCTGCAAATGCGCCAGGTAAGGCGCGGGCACACACACGGCCACGTCGCAGTCGGGCGGCACGGTGCCGGCGCGCAAGGCGGCCACCAGCGACTCGTTGAAAGCCAGGCCGCCATTCATCTTCCAGTTGCCGGCAATGAGTTTCTTTTTCATCGTATTCACCAGGTCAAAACGATCTTGCCCACGTGCTGGTTGGACTCCATCAGCACATGCGCACGTTCGGCGCCGCTCGGCTGCCCTGCCCCCGCATCCGCGGCAAACACACTGTGGATCACCGGCTTGATCCTGCCGCTTTCGATCAGCGGCCAGACGTGTTGCTTCAACGACTGCGCGATCGCCGTCTTGAACGCCACGGGCCGTGGCCGCAACGTCGACCCGGTGATGGTCAGCCGCTTGCGCAACACCACACCCGCGTTGATCTCGCTGCGGGTGCCGCCCTGCACGGCGATGATCACCAGGCGGCCGTCTTCGGCCAGGCAATCGATCTCGCGGGCGACGTAGTCGCCGGCCACCATGTCGAGCACCACGTTGACGCCGGCGCCGCCGGTCAGGCGCTTGACCTCGGCCACGAAGTCACCGGCCTTGTAGTTGATGGCGTGGTCGGCACCGAGGGCCACGCAGGCGGCGCATTTCTCGTCGCTGCCCGCTGTGACCAGCACGGTGGCGCCGAGCGCCTTGGCCATCTGGATGGCGGTGACGCCGATGCCGCTCGAGCCGCCCTGGATCAGCAGCGTCTCGCCCTTCTGCAGGCGCGCGCGGTCGAACACATTGCTCCACACGGTGACGAAGGTCTCGGGCAGCGAAGCCGCCTCGGTGTCGCTCAATCCCTTGGGCACCGGCAGGCACTGGCCCACGGGCGCCACACACAGCTCGGCATAACCGCCACCGGCCACCAGCGCACAGACGCGGTCGCCCACGGCAAGGCCGGCCTGCGCCATGGCGGCGGCATCGCCCGACACGACGACCCCCGCGACCTCCAGGCCCGGCAGATCGGACGCACCCGGCGGCACCGGGTAGTTGCCGGTGCGCTGCAGCACGTCGGGCCGGTTCACACCACTGGCCGCCACGCGGATCAGCAGCTCACCGGCGCCGGCCACAGGCTCGGGGCGCACGCCCACCTGCAGGACCTGCGGCGCGCCGTGGGAGGTGATTTCGATGGCCTTCATGGAAGGAACTCCGGGCTAAGAATCAAGGATGGTTTCACAAGCGGGAAAGACCGCAAAAGGCTGCAGCACCGGCGCGAACCGGATGCGGCAGCCTTGCGCGGCCCCGGGCCGAAGCCTCTTAGGCTTGCGGCTCTTGGCCGTGGCCGCCGAACGCAGGGCGGTCCAGCAAGGCCTTCATGGACAGCTTGATGCGGCCCTTTTCGTCGGTTTCCATGACCTTGACCTTGACGATCTGGCCTTCGCTCAGGTAGTCGGTGACCTTCTCGACACGTTCGTGTGCGATCTGGCTGATGTGCAGCAGGCCGTCCTTGCCGGGCAGCAGGTTGACCAGTGCGCCGATGTCCAGGATCTT
>JAQGMQ010000474.1 GCA_028292305.1 Rhodoferax sp. | reverse complement strand
GGCCGCACATCAGCGACAGCGGCACGGTCAGGCCGTGGTCCACGTCCATCTTGTTGACGATGGTCAGGTCGAAGTCCTGCTGGATCACCGACTGCGCGATGTGCGAGGCGAGCTCGGGGTGGCCCATCACCTTGGGCACGGGGCGCGGGCCCCAGCCTTCGTCGGCCGGCGTGTATTCGGCGGCGCAGCCGATAGCGAAGGTGGGGATCATCTCCAGGCTGAAGGCCGTGGCATGGTCGTTGAAGACCAGAAAGATGACATCGGGCTGGTTGTCCTTCAGCCATTGCTTGCCGTAGTCGTAACCCTGGAACACGGGCTGCCAATAGGGTTCTTGCGTCTTGCCCAGGTCGAGCGCGGCGCCGATGGCGGGCACGTGCGAGGTATAGACGCTGGCGGTAATCTTGGCCATGTCGGTGCTAGTCCTTGTGGGTTGACTTGAGAGGGGCGGCGCTCATTGCTCCGAGCCCGCCTTCGTGGGATGCGGCGCGGTGCCGTTGACCAGCGGCGCAGCCGCTTCGCGCCTGGCCCGGCCGGCCGAGCCCTGCGGCTGGTGGTCGGCCTGGGCATCGCCGTCTTCGCCGACCACGCGGTTGCCGTTGGCAGAACGCCCGCCACCGACCATCATGTTGCGGTATTCGTCTTCGGTCATGCCGGTCATGCTGCCGGCCATCTGCTGGAAGCTGCGGCCGTCGGTAGCGCCGATCTTGGCCAGGAAATAGATGTTGCCGCCGAGCGAGATGCAGTGGTTCAGGTCGCGCGACAGCACGGCCTGTTTCTGCTCTTCGGTCATGGGCCATTCGTCGAGGTAGGCGCGTTCACCGGCCTTGAAGCGGGCGCGGTTCTCGGCCTTCATCAACGACATGCAGAACTGGTTCAGGTGGTAGCCCAGGCGCGATTGTTCGGCGTCGAAAATCGTCGTGCCGGGCACGTCCATGTAAGGCTTGTCGAGCGACATGTTCAGCTCCAGTACAGGCGGGTTGGGTTGTCCACCAGGAGCTTCTTCTGCAGCTCTGAGGTGGTCGCGATCTGCGGAATGTAGTCGACCAGCTGGCCGTCGTCGGGCATGTGGTCTTTCAGGTTGGGGTGCGGCCAGTCGGTGCCCCACAAAACGCGGTCGGAGAAGGTCTCGACCAGGTGTTTGGCAAACGGCACCACGTCCTGGTAGGCGTGTTGTTCGCCGTTCAGCGCCTTGGGACCCTTGAGGCTCAGGCGTTCGGGGCAGCTCACCTTGCTCCAGATGTTTTCATGCTCGTGCATCATCTTCGTGAACAGGCTGAACTCGGGGCCGTCGACCGGCTTGCTCACGTCGGGGCGGCCCATGTGGTCGACCACCACCGTGGTCGGCAGCGCGGTGAAGAAGTCGTACAGCTCCGGCAAGTCGGCCGCCTCGAAATAGATCACCACGTGCCAGCCCAGCGGCGCGATCTTGGCGGCGATCTCGCGCAGCACTTCGCGCGGCGTGAAGTCGGCCAGGCGCTTGACGAAGTTGAACCGCGTGCCGCGCACACCGGCTTCGTGCATGGCCTGCAGCTCGGCCTCGCTCACCAGCGCGTTCACCGTGGCCACGCCCTTGGCCTTGCCATTCGACGCCTTCAGCGCATCGACGAGCGCGCTGTTGTCGGTGCCGTGGCAGGTGGCCTGCACGATCACGTTCTTGTCGAAGCCCAGGTGGTCGCGCAGCGCGAACAATTGTGCCTTCGAGGCGTCGCAGGGTGTGTACTTGCGCTCGGGCGCATACGGGAATTCATTGCCGGGGCCGAACACGTGGCAATGCGCGTCCACCGCGCCGGGCGGCAGCTTGAAACGCGGCTTGCTGGGGTTGGCGTACCAGTCGAGCCAGCCGGGGGTCTTGATGAAATCTTCGGGTGCGGTGTCCATCGGGTTCTCCTTGTTCGGTTCTATTCAATGACAACTCGGGCGGCGGTGGCGTAGGCCATCCGGCATAGGCACCGGTAAATATGCCGACAGCCGACAGCCGCTCAGTCCGGTTGGAACTCAGTCGATATATTTCAGACCGGCTTTTTCCAGCGGGCCACGCATGTTGTACATGTCGAGCCCGAGGATGCCGGAGGCCAGCTTGGCGCGCTTTTCTCCTTCGTTGGCTTCGCGGGCGGCGGCGTCGTCGGCCACCTTGTTGACCCACTCGGCCGGCACCACCACGACGCCGTCGTCGTCGGCCACGATGGCGTCGCCGGGGTTGACCAGCGCACCGGCGCAGACCACCGGGATGTTCACCGAGCCGATCGTCGCCTTGATCGTGCCCTTGCTGCTGATCGCCTTGCTCCACACGGGGAAATTCATTTCCTTCAGCGTCTTCACGTCGCGCACGCCGGCGTCGATGATCAGCGCGCGGGCGCCACGCGCCTGGAAGCTGGTGGCCAGCAGGTCGCCGAAATAGCCGTCGGTGCACTCGGCCGTGATGGCCGCCACCACGATGTCGCCGGGCTGGATCTGCTCGGCCACCACATGCATCATCCAGTTGTCGCCCGGGTGCAGCAGCACGGTGACAGCGGTGCCCGACACCTGCGCACCGGCGTAGATGGGCCGCATGTAGGGCTTGAACAAACCGACGCGGCCCATGGCCTCGTGCACGGTGGCCGAGCCGAGGGCGGCCAGGCGGTCGGTGGCTGCGCGGTCGGCGCGGACGATGTTGCGTTTGACGATGCCGAGTGTGGTCATGGTGATCTCCTGGGATGTTGGTGATGTTGCTCCCGCTCCCGCGTGCGGAAGAGGGTTGGGGCGCGAGCGTGACGTCAACGACGAAGCTCACCCCTGCCCTCTCCCGCCCGCGGGACAGGGCGTAAACCCGCTACTGGCCTTTGGATTTGAGCAGTGCGTCCAGCCGCGGAAACACGCGGCGCGTGTTGCCTTCGTAGATCTGGTGGCGGTCTTCCGCGCTCAGGATCTTGCTGGCTTCGATGTAGCGCTTGGTGTCGTCGTAGTAGTTGCCGGTTTCCGGGTCGATGCCGCGCACCGCGCCGATCATCTCGGAGGCGAACAACACGTTCTTCACCGGGATCACCGTGTTCAGCAGGTCGATGCCGGGCTGGTGGTACACGCAGGTGTCGAAGTAGATGTTGTTCAGCAGGTGTTCGGAGAGCAGCGGTTTCTTCAGCTCCTGCGCCAGGCCGCGGAAACGGCCCCAGTGGTAGGGCACCGCGCCGCCGCCGTGCGGGATCAGGAAGCGCAGCGTGGGGAATTCCTTGAACAGGTCGCTGGTCAGGCACTGCATGAAGGCGGTGGTGTCGGCGTTCAGGTAGTGCGCGCCGGTGGTGTGGAAGCAGGCGTTACAGCTGGTGCTCACGTGGATCATGGCGGGGATGTCGTACTCCACCATCTTTTCGTAGATGGGGTACCAGTGGCGGTCGGTCAGCGGCGGGCTGGTCCAGTGGCCACCGGAAGGATCCGGGTTCAGGTTGATGCCGACGCAGCCGTATTCCTCGATGCACCTGACCATCTCGGGGATGCAGGTCTTCGGATCGACGCCGGGCGACTGCGGCAGCATCGCCGCGCCAGCGAAATGGTCGGGAAACAACTGGCTGACCCGGTAGCACAACTCATTGCAAATCGCCGCCCAGGTGGAGGAAACCGAGAAATCCCCGATATGATGCGCCATGAAGCTCGCGCGCGGACTGAAAATCGTCAGGTCGCTGCCGCGCTCCCGCAT
>JAQGMQ010000458.1 GCA_028292305.1 Rhodoferax sp. | reverse complement strand
CTTCTCTGCATCGGCCTGGCTCAGGCCGGTGCGTTGGGCCACCAGTTGCCCCACGTAGCGGGTGTCTTCGGGCGACAGCGTGCCGGTGCTGACGCTGCGGGTGAAGATGCGGCCGACTTCGGCCGTGGACGGTGCGGGCGCCGCATAACCAGCTTCGCCAGGGGTGCCCGGTGCGGGTGCGGAGGCCGAGGCGGGCGCCGTCATGTCACGGCGGAACAGCGAGTCGATGAAATAGCCGGACGGGCCACTGGCGTCATCCGCCTGGTTGCCCTTCGATGTAGCGGCAGCTGCTGCGGCGCCGACACCTGCCGTGGCGGCAGTGGAAGCCGCGGCACCGGCAACCGAGGCACCGGCCTGCACGCCGCCGCCGACCACGCTGCCGATGGCCGACGTGAGCATCGCCGCCGTCACCAGCGAGGCAATGGCCCACGCCAGGAAGCCATGCGCGGTGTCGCGGAAATAGACTTCGTCGGTGTGCACGCCGGCCCACTTGGTACGCAGGCGACCAGCCAGGTAACCGCCCATGCCGGAGGCCAGCAACTGCGTTACCGTGATCCAGACGATGGTCGAGAACCCGAGCGCCTTGGCGCTGATGCCGGACTGCGACCACGGCGATACCGACGACAGGCCGAGGCCCACGCCCAGTACCAGCAGGATCAGCGACAAGGCAGCCGCGCCCGCGGCGCCCGCGAAGATGGCGCCCCATGACACGGCACTGTTGGACAAGCCCGAGCCCGCCCCGCCGTTGTAGGCGCCCTTGATGAATTCGTTCCTGCCGTACGTGTCTCCGGGTGCAGTGGACATGATGAAATCCTGTTGTTGGTGTGGCTGGATCATCGGATTCGGCCATGGCGCTTTCCGTCGGACGTTGGTCGAATCGGCTGTAGGAAAACCCCGGGGCGTTGTCGGGCCAATGGCGCAACCGGGGATTTGCCCTTGCGTGACTCGCGCGCCAATGCAAACCAGTTGTTGTCCGACAGCCGGCGGGCTGGCTCGTTTCCAGAATCGGTGGGGTCACCACCCGCTTGCCACGCCATGTCCACCGACACCACGATGCCGCTCCCGCCGTCCGCCGAGGCCCTGCAGGCCGTGAACAAGGCCGTGGGCGACGACGCCAGTTACCGCGCGCCGGCCTCGGTGGAAGACGTGACCCGCGTCAACGTGGAACTGATCCGCCAGCTGGACCAGGCGGCGGTGGACAAGGGCAGTGCGGCCGGGCGGGTGGCGGGCCTGGTGGCCTGTTATTGCGGGCGCATGCAGTTCGTGTGGCTGCATGTGGCGTGGTTCGGCGGCTGGATCCTGGTCAACACCTTGCGCGGATTGCCGCACTTCGACCCATACCCGTTCACCTTCCTGACGATGGTGGTCTCGCTCGAGGCAATCTTCCTGTCGACCTTCGTGCTGATGAGCCAGAACCACGAGATGCGCATCAGCGAACGCCGCAACCAGCTCGACCTGCAGATCAACCTGCTTACCGAACAGGAGAACACCAAGATGCTGCAGCTGCTGGAACGCATCGCGGCCAAGGTGGGCGTGGACGAGGACGACCCGACGGTCAAGGTGCTCGAAGAAGCGACCCGGCCCGACAAGCTCATCGAACAGATCGAGAAGGCATATGAGGCGACCGCATCGCCGCGGCAGCGTTGACGTCGCGTGGCCGGGGCGGGCCCGTGCCGCACCGTAGGCCCTCTTGCAGCGGGGGGTGCCGCCGGGTTCACTCGCGGTGTTGTCCCACACGGGCGGCGGCATGGGCTCGGCATCCTTGAGCGACCACCCGCCGTCCCACCACCACCACCACCAACAACCCATGGACAGACCTGCCCATCCGCTGGCCGAGGCCGCCGCTGCCGCTGCCCCACCCACCCAGTTGCCGATCGACCTCGTCGTCAACGGCAGGCCGTACCGGCTGCGCGTGGCGCCGTGGGTCACGCTGCTCGACCTGCTGCGCGACACGCTGCTGCTGACCGGCAGCAAGAAGGGTTGCGACCACGGCCAGTGTGGCGCCTGCAGGGTGCGGGCCGCCGGCCGGCGCATCACCGCCGGCCTGACGCTGGCGGTGATGCGCAACGGCTGCGAGATCACCACGGTCGAAGGGTTGCAGGATGGCCAGACGCTGCACGCGCTGCAGCAGGCCTTCATCGACCACGATGCTTTTCAGTGCGGCTACTGCACGCCGGGCCAGCTGTGTTCAGCGGTGGGCCTGCTGCGCGAGGGTGGTGGCACGAGCGGCGCGCACATCCGCGAAGGCATGAGCGGCAACCTGTGCCGCTGCGGCGCGTATCCGCAGATCGTGCAGGCCGTGTGCGCGGTGGTGCTGCAGCGCGGGGCGGCACTGCCCGCAATGCCCGCGATACCGGAGTTGCCTGATACGCCCACGGCCCGCAACGCATGAACCACTTCAACTACGTGGCGCCCCGCACCCTGCGCGACGCGCTGGCCGCGCTGGCCCAGCCGGGCGCGGTGGCCGTGGCCGGCGGCACGAACCTGCTGGACCTGATGAAGGAAAACGTGGCCACGCCGGCGACGCTGGTGGACGTGAACGCACTGCCGCTGGCGGCCATCGAAGCGATGCCGGACGGCGGCTTGCGGCTCGGCGCGCTGGCCCGCAACGCCGACACCGCCCACCACCCGCTGGTGCGGGCGCGGTACCCGCTGCTGAGCGCGGCCCTGCTTGCCGGCGCTTCACCGCAGATCCGCAACATGGCCACCAACGGCGGCAACCTGCTGCAGCGCACCCGCTGCTATTACTTCTACGACACCGGCACGCCGTGCAACAAACGCAGTCCCGGCAGCGGCTGCCCCGCCCGCAACGGGCTGGCGCGCATGCACGCGGTGCTGGGCGCCAGCGTCGACTGCGTGGCCACCCATCCGTCGGACATGTGCGTGGCCCTGGCCGCGCTGGGTGCGGTGGTGCACGTGGCGTCGGTGGCTGGCGAACGCGGCATCGCCATGGCTGATTTCCACCGGCTGCCAGGTGCCACGCCGCACGTCGACAACAGCCTCGCAGCCGGCGAGCTCATCACCCACATCACGCTGCCGCCCGTGCCTGAAGGCTTCGGCCGGCATGCCGCCTATCTGAAGCTGCGCGAACGGGCGTCGTATGCGTTTGCGCTGGTGTCGGTGGCGGCGTTGCTCGACATCGGCAAGGACGGCACGGTGTCGGCCGCGCGCATCGCCCTGGGCGGCGTGGCGCACAAGCCCTGGCGCGACGAAGCGGCCGAGCAAGGGCTGGTGGGCCGCCGGCCGGACGCGGCCGCTTTCGAAGCCGCGGCCGCCTGCCTGCTGCGCGATGCCGTGGCCACGGGCGGCCCCACGCCGGGCAGCAACGCGTTCAAGATTCCGATGGCGCGCCGCGCCGTGGTGCGTGCGTTGCAGATGGCGCTACAGGGCCAGCTCACCAACACCGGCGAGCTGGCCCTGCACACCGCCGCAGCGGGAGCCACACCATGAGCGCCGCCCACCCGGCCGAACGCGACGTGCAGCCCATGGCCGAAACCGGCACCGGCACGGTGGTTTTGGGGCAGCCTTTCTCACGCACCGACGGCCGCGCCAAGGTCACCGGCCAGGCCCGCTATGCCGCCGAACACGCGGCCCCCGACATGGTTTATGGCGTGGTGGTCAACAGCAGCGTGGCCCGCGGCCGCATCGTCCGCATGGACCTGGCGCAGGCCCGCGCCGTCGCAGGCGTGATCGACATCCTGACGCACGAGAACCGGCCGCGGACCCGGTCGATGGGCCTGTTCTACAAGGACATGACCGCGCCCGGCGGCACGCCGTTCAAGCCCTTTCACGGCGACGCCATTTTGTACAGTGGCCAGCCGGTGGCGCTGGTGGTGGCCGAGACTTTCGAAGCCGCACGCAGCGCCGCCGCCCTGGTGCGCGTCGACTACGCGGTCGAGCCGCACAGCACCGCGCTGCTGCAGAACCTGGGCCGCGGCCACAAACCGAGCCGTCTGAAAGCGGGCTTTGCCCCGCCGCCCAAACCGCGCGGCGATGCGGACGCAACCTTCGCAGCGTCGCCGGTGCAGATCGACGCGCAGTACCACAGCGGCGTGGAGCACCACAACCCGATGGAGATGCACGCCTCGACCGTGCTGCGCGCGGCGGATGGCCACCTGACCATCTACGACAAGACCCAGGGCTCGCAGAACAGCCGCTGGGTGCTGTCGCGTGTGTTCGGCCTGGGCAAGGACCAGGTCACGGTGAAGAACCCGTTCGTCGGCGGCGCCTTTGGCTCGGGCCTGCGGCCGCAGTACCAGCTGATCCTGGCGGTGATGGCGGCGCTGCACCTGAAGCGCTCGACCCGCGTGGTGCTGACACGGCAACAGATGTTCAGCTTCGGTCACCGGCCGGAGACTTGGCAACACGTGAAACTGGCGGCGACGGCCGACGGCACGCTGCAGGCCGTGGTGCACGAGGCCGTGGCCGCCACCTCGCGGCTTGAAGACTATGTCGAAGTGGTGGTCAACTGGTCCGGCCAGCTGTACCAGTGCCACAACGTGCGCCTGGGCTACCAGGTGGTGGCTCTCGACCAGTACAGTCCGTTGGACATGCGTGCACCCGGTGCGGCCCATGGCCTGTTTGCGCTGGAGGTGGCGATGGACGAGCTGGCCCACGCGCTCAGGATGGACCCGGTGGCGCTGCGCCTGAGAAACTACGCCGAACGCGACGGCAACAAGGACCTGCCTTTCTCCAGCAAGGAACTCGAAGCCTGTTATGCGCAGGGTGCGCGCCGCTTCGGCTGGAGCGACCGCCAGCCCCTGCCGCGCAGCCAGAGTGCAGCGCAGGCGGGCCCAGCGGGAAGCCGCGAACTGGTGGGTTGGGGCATGGCCACCGGCACCTGGGACGCGCTGCAGATGTTCGCCCGCGCCAGCGCCGTGCTGCATGCCGACGGCCGGCTCGAGGTGGCCAGCGCAGCCACCGACATCGGCACCGGGACCTACCCCGTGATGGCCATGATCGCCGCGGCGGCCATGGGCTTGCCGCTCGAACTGGTGGCGTTTCGACTGGGCGATTCGCGCTTGCCGGTGGCGCCGATCGAAGGCGGCTCGGCCCATGTCGCCACCGTCGGCTCGGCCGTGCAGGGCGCCTGCGAAAAGCTGCAGAAGAGCCTGTGGAACCTGGCCCGCGGCCTGCCGGCGTCACCGTTCAAGGGCAGCCGCCTCGCCGATGTGGTGTTCGCCGACGGCCAATTGCGCCTGAAGGCAACCCCCTCCACCGCCATCGCCCTGACCGCGCTGCTGGCCAGCGCCGGCAAGGCCAGCGTGGAGGAAAAATACCTGCTGCTGCCCAACGTGCTGCGTCAGCGCAAGTTCACCAGCGCCGTGCATTCGGCGGTGTTCGTCGAAGTCCGGGTGGACGAAGACTTTGGCACCGTGCGCGTGACCCGCGTGGTGAGCGCCATCGCCGCGGGCCGCATCCTGAACCCCAAGGCCGCACACAGCCAGATCAGCGGCGGCGTGGTGTGGGGCATCAGCCAGGCGCTGCACGAGGAGACGCTGACCGATCACACGCTCGGCCGCTTCATGAACCACAGCTTCGGCGAATACCACGTGCCGGTGAACGCCGACATCCACGACATCGAGGTGATCTTCGTCGAAGAAGACGACCGCGTGGTGAGCAGCCTGGGCGCGAAGGGCGTGGGCGAGATCGGCTTGGTGGGCGTGGCCGCGGCGGTGAGCAATGCCATCTTCCACGCCACGGGCCGGCGCGTGCGCAGCCTGCCGATGACACCCGACAAGGTGATGGCGCCGGACGCGGAGGCCGATGCGGTGGCGCCCGTGACGCCCGTGACACGGCACAAGTCACCCGGTGGCGACCCGCCGGATTCGGCGCTGCTCGCCATCGTCTGATCTCACGCGTCGGGCAGGGCTGCCGGCGCTTTCAACTCGCGCCTGCGTCCTACAGGGCCATCACCGCCGGGTTTTGAGAATGGTCGGCAGCAGGGCGCCGACCTTGCGATGAAAGTTAAAGATGCCCCACGCCAGCTTCGACATCCACGACATCCGCAAGGGCCAGACCCACGGCCATCTGAGCCGCGCGGAGTTCGGCAAACGCTACCGGGCGCGCTTCGACGACGACGCGTTCAAGGTGGAAAGCGATGCCATCGACCGGCTGGAGGACATCGCCTGGCAGGCCTATGAAGATGGCCGCAAGTCGCCGCACAACCAGAAGGCCGGCCCGGGTTTTGCCGACCCGTCCTATGAAGTGTCGGTGGAGTGGATGGCCAATCGCCATAGGCTCGACGCACTGCAGGCGGGCTGGAAGACCTCGGCGTCGCGGGTGCTGGTGATCAACGGCAGCGCGCGCAACGACGGCACCTGCCCTGGCGAAGTCTCGAAGACCTGGCGCCTGGCCACGCTGGCGAGCGACACGCTGACCGGCCTGGGCTTGCAGGCCGATCTGCTCGATCTGAGCCTGGTGACTTCGGAATACGATCGGCACATCCACCCCTGCAAGGGTTGCGTTGCCACCGCCATGCCGCTGTGCCATTGGCCGTGCAGCTGCTACCCCAACCATTCGCTGGGCCAGGTCAACGACTGGATGGCCGAGATCTATGAGCGCTGGGTCGCGGCGCATGCGGTGATCATCCTCGCGCCGACGTACTGGTACCAGTCGCCTACGCCGCTGAAGGCGATGATCGACCGGCTGGTGTGCGCCGACGGCGGCAACCCCGACCCGTCGAGCACCCACGGCAAGAAGGCCGTCGAGGCCAAGGCCATCGAGGAAAAAGGTTGGGACTACCCCAAGCACCTGGCCGGCCGGGCCTACGGGCTCTTCGTGCATGGCGATGTAGCGGGCGTGGAAGCGCAGCGCCGCAACCTCGGCGACTGGCTCGACTGGATGGGCCTGTTCGAAGCCGGCTTCGACGCCCGGCTGGACCGCTTTGTGGGCTACTACGAGCCCTACTACAGCAGCCACGGCGCGCTGGACCGCGACGAGGCCACGCAGGATGAGGTGCGCAACATCGCGC
>JAQGMQ010000435.1 GCA_028292305.1 Rhodoferax sp. | reverse complement strand
GCAAGACGCCCTGGGCGCGCGAGAAGGTGGAGAGCCTGTACCTGTTCATGCTGCGCGAGCAAAAACGCCAGGGCCGGTGAACGCCGAGGCCGTTTCTGCCGTTGCGGACAATGCCGACTCTTCGGCGCAGCCACCCGGCGTCGAGGTGTTGTTCGCCGATGACGCCCTGCTGGTGCTGCGCAAACCTTCCGGCCTGCTGTCCGTACCCGGTCGTGGCGCCGACAAGCAGGACTGCCTGAGCCTGCGCGTGCAGCGTCTCTACCCCGACGCCCTGGTCGTGCACCGGCTGGACATGGCCACCTCCGGTCTGCTGGTGATGGCGCGCGGCGCCGCCATGCAGCGCCTGCTGAACCGGGCTTTCGCGGAGCGCGCCGTCGACAAGCGTTACGTGGCCGTGGTCGCGGGCCGGCCGCACGCGTCGACACCGCTTGACACGGCATGGCAGGAGATCGATCTGCCCATCGCCGTGGACTGGCCGCGCCGGCCGCTGCGCGTCATAGACAGCGTCAACGGCAAGCCCAGCGTGACCCGCTGGCGGGTGCTTGCAGACCCGTCGGCCGACGGCTTGTCGCCACCTGAAGACAGCACCCGCCTCGAGCTCGAACCCGTGACCGGCCGCTCGCACCAGTTGCGTGTGCACCTGCAGGCGCTGGGCCACCCGATCCTTGGTGATACGCTCTATGCGCCGCCGCAGATCCAGGCCCGCGCCGGCCGCTTGCTTCTGCACGCGAGTGCTCTCACACTGTCACATCCGGCCACCGGCGAGCGCCTGGCGTTCCACGACCCGGCGCCGTTTTGAACGCGTTCGAACCATTTGCTTGCCGACCTCTTCAACCGAAAACGACCGATCCGTACCGTACCGAAAGCCCGCCATGACCCAACACCTCTACATCCTCACCGGCGCCTCCCGTGGCATGGGCCTGGCCATCGCCGAACAACTGTTGAAGCCCGACCACACCCTGGTCTGCATCTCGCGCAAGACCAACGACAAGCTGCAGCAGCATGCGCAAAGCGCCGGCGCCACCCTGGAGCAGTGGACCCACGACCTCACCCAGAGCATTCCGGTGGCGGCCAAGCTGGCCCACTGGCTGCAGCACCAGGGCCGCAACGACTGGAGCAGCGCCACGCTGATCAACAACGCCGCCACCATCGCCAACCTGGTGCCGCTGAGCCAGTCCGACCCGACCGATCTGGCACACACGCTGCGCGTGGGCCTGGAGGCGCCGATGCAGTTGACGGCCGCTTTCCTGCACGCCACCGATGCCTGGACGGGCCAGCGCCGCGTGCTCAACATTTCTTCGGGCCTGGCGCGCCGCGCGATGGCCTCGCAAGCCGGCTACTGCGCGGCCAAGGCCGGGGTCGACCATTTCACGCGCTGCGTGGCGCTGGACGAGGCCCTGAAAGCCAACGGCGCCAAGGTGTGCTCACTCGCACCCGGTGTGATCGACACCGACATGCAGGTGCTGCTGCGCGGTGCCGATGCGCGGGCTTTCCCCGACCAGGGCAATTTTGCGAGCATGAAAAAGAACGACCAGCTCACCTCGCCGGCCGATGCGGCAAGCCGTGTGCTGGCCTATCTGGAACGGGCCGATTTCGGCGCCACGCCAGTCGCCGACGTGCGCGACCAGTGAGGCACTGAAGCGGCACGGAAGCGGCGATCAAGCGGCGATGAACCGGCGGCCGCAAGGCAGCCGCTTCAGTAAATTTCCGGGACGATCATGTCCTGCGGCACGGGGTGGCGGATGTAGTCTTCATGGCGCACACGCGGTGGCAACACCACGGGCGCATGCGCCACTTCCTTGTACGGCATCTGCTGCAACAGGTGGTGGATGCAGTTCAGCCGCGCCTTCTTCTTGTCGACCGCCTGCACCACGCGCCACGGCGCTTCATCGATGTGGGTGCGCTCGAGCATGATTTCCTTGGCCTTGGTGTAGGCCTCCCAGCGGCTGCGCGACTCGAGGTCCATCGGGCTCAGCTTCCACTGCTTGAGCGGGTCGTGGATGCGGCCGAGGAAGCGCGAATGCTGTTCTTCGTCCGAGATCGAAAACCAGTATTTCATGAGCTGGATGCCGGAGCGCACCAGCATGCGTTCGAACTCGGGCACCGAGCGGAAGAACTCTTCGTACTGGTCGTCGGTGCAGAAGCCCATGACGCGTTCGACGCCGGCGCGGTTGTACCAGCTGCGGTCGAAAAGGACGATCTCGCCGGCCGCCGGCAGGTGCGACACATAACGCTGGAAGTACCACTGCGTGCGTTCGCGGTCGTTCGGTGCCGGCAGCGCGGCCACGCGGCAAACGCGCGGGTTGAGCCGCTGCGTAATGCGCTTGATCACGCCGCCTTTGCCGGCTGCGTCACGGCCTTCGAAAAGGATCACCACCTTGTGGCCGGTGGCCACCACCCAGTCCTGCAGCTTCACCAGTTCGGCCTGCAGCCGGAACAGCTCGCGGAAGTAGAGGCGCCGGGCTTCCTTGTCCTTGGGTGTTTCGGGTGCGGGCTCGGCGCCGTCGGGGTCGGCCCACACACGGTCTTCGATCTCCATCTCCAGTTCCTCGTCGTAACTGTCCATGAGATCGCGCTGGATGCGTTGCATCAATTCATCATTACCGCTGTTCAAAATTTACTCCTGCCGGCCAACACATGGGGGATGCCGTCGAAGGTAGCGAAAAGCTGTGGCAGTTTTGTGACGGCGGGGCGAAAGCGGCGTTAAAACGCAGCCGCGCCCCGCGGTTCACTTGCTCGCGATCAGCATCTGGTAGATGTCGTCTTTCACCTTGAGGCGCTTCTTCTTCAGGTTCTCGAACACCTCGTCGCTGATCACCAGGCCGTCCTGCTCGAACTTGGTGATGCTGTTGTTGACCTCGTCGTATTCGTTGAAAAGATGCAGGAAACGCGAGCTCGAAAGCTTCAGGCTGCGCATCTTGCCGACAAGGTGCGGAAATTCGTGGGCGAG
>JAQGMQ010000416.1 GCA_028292305.1 Rhodoferax sp. | reverse complement strand
TTTCACGACATCGACATCGTGCAGCGTACGCGCCTGGCACAGCTGTACCCGGGGGTGCTGAAGGCCCGCGTCAACAGCATCCACCACCAGGGCATCAAGGACCTCGCGCCCGGTTTCGACGTGGAAGCCTGGAGCAACCCGGACCGCGTGCCCGAAGCCATCCGCCGGCGCGACGGCATGAACAAGGGCTACATCGCCGCGACCCAATGGCATCCCGAGTTCCACAAGGCCGGCGCCACCGACACCTTGAACGACACCGCCATCCTCGACGACTTCTTGAGCGCCGCACGCGCGGCCCGCGTGAAGCCGCAACCGGCGCACTTGCCGGGCCGCATCCGCGACCGCGCGGCGCGCCTGCTGCGCCAGGCCTTGCTGCGTTAAGCCGCCAAAGCCGGGGACGGCGGCAAGCCCAGCGACGCCGCCGTGGCCTGCAGGATCTCGTCCGATAACGCCGCGTCGTCCACGGCGCGCGCCAGCACCATCGCACCAACCATGCTGGCATAGGCGGCCAGCGCCTTCTCGCGTTTGGCGGCCTTGCTGCGGCCAGGGGTGAGCCGGGCCATCAGCTCGATCGCCGCGCGCAGGCCCACGGTCACGGCCTCGCGCACCGGGCCGTTTTGCCGCGCCGCATCGGCACCGAGCGCGGCCAGCAGGCAACCGGCGCCGGGTGCGTCGCGGTGTTTGCCGGACAGGTAGGTGCGCTGCATCACGGCCAGCGGCGCGTCCTTTTCTCGCTCGGCAATGCGCTCCCAGCGCGCCTGCGCGCGTGCCAATGCAAAGCCGCTGGCCTGGGCCATCAGGTCTTCCTTCGACTTGAAGTGGCCGTAAAAACCGCCGTGCGTGAGGCCGGCGGCCTGCATCAAATCGGCCACGCCGATGCCGTCGAAGCCGTGTTCCCGGAACAGCCTGGCGGCGGTTTCCAGAATGCGCTGGCGGTTTTCCGCCATCTGTTCCTTGCTGACTTTCATGGTGTTCGATCTCCGACGTCTGGGCACATGTTTGCATTTTAAATGATGATCGTCATATAATTCAAACATGACGACCGTCATGTAAATCAGAAGGATTCACCATGAGCAAGACTTCCAACCTGGGCACCGCCCTCATCACCGGCGCCTCTTCCGGCATTGGCGCGGTCTATGCCGACCGCCTGGCTCGCCGCGGCTACAACCTGATCCTGGTCGCGCGTGACCAGCAGCGTCTGGCGGCGCTGGCCGACAAGCTGGGCACGGCCACCGGTGTTTCCGTCGAGGTGCTGCCTGCCGACCTGACCGACAAGACCGACCTGGCCCGCATCGAGCAGCGCCTGCGCAGCGATGCCGGCATCAGCATGCTGGTCAACAACGCCGGCATGGCCGTGACCGGGCCGCTGTTGTCGGTGGACATCGACAAGGTCGAGGCCATGCTCCAGCTCAACGTCGTCGCGCCGACCCGCCTGGCCGCCGCCGCCGCCGCGAACTTCGCAGCCCGCAAGACCGGCACCATGGTCAACATCGCCTCGGTGGTGGCCTACGCGCCCGAAATGGTCAGCGGCACCTACAGCGGCACCAAGGCCTATTTCCTGAACTTCGTGCAGTCGATGCAAAACGAACTCGGCCCGCTCGGCGTGCGCATCCAGGCCGTGCTGCCGGGCGCCACCCGCACCGAGATCTGGGACCGCGGCGGCCTGCCGATCGAGAACCTGCCGTCGGAGATCCTGATGGACGTGGGCGACATGGTCGACGCGGCGCTCGCCGGCCTGGACCAAGGCGAGGCCATCACCATTCCCGCGCTCGAGTCGCTGGCCGACTGGCAGGCCATGGAAACCGCGCGCAAGGCCCTGGGCCCGCAACTCTCGAAGAGCCAACCCGCCTCGCGCTACCGCGCCGCCTGACCGTCTTCATCACGCTGAAAGGGACGCCATGAAAGCCCTGATCACCGCCTATGCCCGCACGCCGTTCCACTTCGCCCGCAAGGGCGCGCTGGCCGAGGTGCGGCCCGACACACTCGCCGCCCAGGCCGTGACGGGCCTGCTGCGCCGTACCGGCATCGACCCGGCCACGCTCGACGACGTGATCGCCGGCTGCGCCTACCCGGAGGCGGCGCAAGGCAACAACATCGCGCGCATCGTGACGCTGCTGGCCGGCCTGCCGCACTCGCTCGGCGGCATGACGGTGAACCGCTTCTGCGGCTCGTCGATGTCGGCCGTGCACATCGCCGCGGCCAACATCGAAGCCGGGCTGGGCGACGCGTATCTTTGCTTTGGCGTGGAGTCGATGACCATGGTGCCGCAGGGCGGCTTCAACTTTTCGCCCAACCCCACACTGCTTGAAAACACCGACGCCTACATCGCGATGGGCCTGACCGCCGAGAACGTGGCCCGGCGCTTCGAAGTGAGCCGCGCCGACCAGGAGCAGCTGGCTTTCGAATCGCACCGCAAGGCCGCTGCAGCGCGCGACGCGGGCCGGCTCACTGGCGAAATCGTGCCGGTGCAGTTGGCCTCTGGCGACTACGTGACGCTGGACGGCTGCATCCGGCCCGGCACCACGCGCGAAGCACTGGCCACGCTGCGCCCGGTGTTCCAGGACGACGGCGTGGTCACGGCGGGCACCTCGTCGCCGCTCACGGATGGCGCGGCCGTGGTGCTGGTGACGAGCGAAGACTACGCCGCACGCCACGGCCTGGCGCCGCTGGCCCGCATCCGCGCCATGGCGACGGCCGGGGTGGACCCGGCGCTGATGGGCATCGGCCCGATCCCGGCGACACAGAAGGCGCTGGCCCGTGCCGGGCTTGTCGCGGCCGATCTCGACGTGGTGGAAATCAACGAGGCCTTCGGTTCGCAGGCGCTGGCCTGCATCCGCAAGCTCGGGCTCCGGCCCGAGACCATCAACCTCGACGGCGGCGGCCTGGCCATCGGCCACCCGCTCGGCGCCACTGGGGCGCGCATCACCGGCAAGGCCGCAGCGCTGCTGGCGCGTGAGGGCGGGCGTTATGCGCTGGCCACCCAATGCATCGGCGGCGGGCAAGGCATCGCCACCATCCTCGAACGACTTTGAATTTCAGAACTGAAAGCACAGCATGCAAAGCAGAATTTTTGGCCGCAAGACCGGCCTGCGGGTATCGGAACTGGCGTTGGGCACCGGCAACTTCGGCACGGGCTGGGGCCATGGCGCCGAGCGCGACGAGGCCAAGCAAATGTTCGACGGCTATGTGGAGGCCGGTGGCAACTTCATCGACTCCGCCGAGGGCTACCAGGTGGGCCAATCGGAGAAACTGGTGGGCGAGTTCATCGCCGCCGAGCGCGACCACTTCGTGCTGGCCACCAAGTACACGCTGGGCGCCACGGGCAAGGAAAAGATCCAGCGCACCGGCAACAGCCGCAAGAACATGGTCCGCTCGGTGGAAGACAGCCTGAGGCGGCTCAACACCGACCGCATCGACCTGTACTGGGCCCACGCAGCCGACGGCGTGACGCCGATGGACGAGATCCTGCGCGCCTTCGACGACCTGGTGCGCAGCGGCAAGATTCTCTATGCCGGTCTGTCGAACTTCCCAGCCTGGCGCGTGGCCCGCGGCGACCTGCTGGCCGCGCAGCACGGCTGGGCGCCAATCGCCGGCATCCAGGTCGAATACAGCCTGGCCGAACGCACACCCGACCGCGAGCTTTTGCCCATGGCCGAAGCCCTCGGCTTGGGCGTCACGATGTGGTCGCCGCTGGGTGGCGGCTTTCTGACCGGCAAATACCGCAGCAGCGACGAAGGCCGGCTGAAGGGCCTGGGCGTGTTGATCCATACCGAGAAATCCGCACGCGAAACGGCCATCCTCGATGCCGTGCTGGCCGTGGCCGGCGAGCTGGGTGTGCCCCCCCCGCATGTGGCCATCGCCTGGCTGCTGCACAAGGCCGCACGCTCGACGACGGCGCTGGTCCCCATCCTCGGCCCACGCACGCGGCAACAGTTCGACGACACCATGGGCGCGTTGAAAGTGGCCCTGGCGGATGAACAAGTGGCCCGACTCGATGCCGCCAGCGCCGTGGCACTGGGTGTGCCGCATGAATTGCTTGCGGGCAATGCCGGGCGCATGGCCGGTGGCAAGCTGGAGGCGTTGATTCGGCCGGCTGTGCCCGTGGCCTGAGGCCACTATTTTCGGCTGATGGACTCCCGCTCCAGGTAGCCGAGGCACAGTGAATTCAGTTGCGCCCGCAGCACGCGGGTCAGTCTGGCTGGCGCCTGCCCTTCGACCATGCCGCGTGTCGGGCCGATCATCGCCGTGGCGAACATGTAGGCCGTGAGCGTCAGGTCGTCAAAGCGGGCATCCGGCGCGGTGGCCAGCATGGCGGCCAGTGCGGCGCAGCCTCTCTCGCCCGCCGCCTTGGCCAGATCCGCGCACGCCAGTTCGCTGGACACGGCGTAGAGCGCTCTGGCTTCATCGACGCGTGCCACCTTGGCACGCACAAAGGCGGCCACCACCACCCGCACCATCTCCTTGAGCGCTGCGTTGTGGGCGCCCTGCGCGGCGACTTCGACGGCGCTGGCAATGCCATCCAGGTGGCGCGCGAGCACCGCATACAACAGCGCGTGTTTGTTCGGGAAGTATTGGTAGAGCGTGCCCGCGGAAACGCCGGCCCGCTCGGCGACACGGGTGGTCGTCAGGCGGTGCATGCCATCCGTCAGCAGCACCTGGATGCTTGCTTCGAAGATGGCGTCGACGGTGACCACCGAGCGGTTCTGGCTGGGGCGTCGACGCGGCGCAAGCGTAGCGGATGAAGAATTTTGCATAGAG
>JAQGMQ010000402.1 GCA_028292305.1 Rhodoferax sp. | reverse complement strand
CGCCGCACGCGCCTGGGGCCAGCCGTACGGCATCACCGGCAACGCCTTCAAGCCGCATGCGGCCTGCATGATCACCCACCCGACGATCGACGCCGCGTTGAGCCTGCGGGCGCAGTTGCATGCGGCCGAAGTCGACTTGGCCGCGGTGGCGACCATCACCTGCCGCGTCAACCCGTTGGTGCCCAGGGTGGCAGGGCACCTGCGGCCGACCACCGGGCTGGAGGGCAAGTTCAGCCTGGCCTATGGGGTGGTGGCCGGCCTGGTCGACGGCCACGCGACGCCTGACGCTTTCACCGACGCCGCCGTGGCCCGGCCCGAGGTCGTCCAGCTGCTCTCTTGTGTGGTGGTCGGCACCGACCCCGCGATGGGCGAACAGCAAGCTGAAGTCACGCTGCGGCTGCGCGACGGGCGCATCTGGCGCGCGCACGTTCCCATGGCGCTGGGCAACCCGGCGAACCCGATGAGCGACACGGCGCTCGGCGGCAAGTTTCTGGCCCTGGCTGGCGACCGGTTGCGCGATGCGCCAGCCGCGCTCGACGGACTGTGGCGCTTCGACCGACAACCCGATGCCGGCGCCTGGCTCGGCTCGGCTCTTCAACCCTCCTGAACCCCATCATCTTCCGATGCCAACCATTGACCTGAACCTCACTTCCGAACAGGAAGCCATTCTCGACACCGCCCGGGCCTTCATGCGCAAGGAGGTGGCGCCGCGGGTGGCGCAATTCGAACTCGACGAAGCCTATCCGCGCGAGCTGGTGCGGCACATGGGGGACCTCGGCCTCCTTGGCGGTGTGATCCCCGAGGCCTATGGCGGCATGGGGCTCGACTACACGACGCTGGCGCTGCTGCTGCAGGAGCTCGCCACCGTGGACGTCATGACGGCTGTGATCGCTGGCTGGCCGAGCTGCTCGCTGGGCCGCCCGATTCTGCTGTACGGCAGCGAGGCGCTGAAGCAGCGCTACCTCAAGCCCTTGTGCGAAGGCCGCATCATGGGCGCCACCGGCGTGACCGAGCCGCATTCGGGCACGGACATCGTGCGCCGCATGGAGACCACCGTGGTGCGCGACGGCGACCACTACATCCTGAACGGCAGCAAGACCTGGATCAGCAACGTCGCCAACGCCGATTTCTTTCTGACCTACGGCAGCATCGACAAGAGCCTGGGGATGCGCGGCATCTGCGCCTTCATCGTCGAAGCCGACCTGCCGGGCGTGTCGGTGGCGCCGATCAAGAACAAGGCCGGTGCGCGTTCGCAGGGCGCGGGCCAGGTGTTCTTCGACCAGGTGCGCGTGCCGGCCACGCACCGCCTGCTGCCCGAAGGCGAGGGCTACAAATCATTGATGACGGGCACCGAGATCGGTCGGCTCGCCTGTTCGGCGCGGGCGGTGGGGCAGATCCGCGCCTGTCTCGATCTCGGCGTGGCCTATGCCAAAGAGCGGCAGGTGTTCGGCCAGCCGATCGGCCGCTACCAGTTGATCCAGGCCAAGGTGGCCGACATGCGCGTCAGCCTCGATGCCGCGAGCCTGCTCACGCGGCGGCTGGCCTGGCTGCTCGACTCCGGCGTCGAGCGCTGCCAGGAAGAAGCCTCCATCGCCAAGTTGTTTGCCACCAATGCGCTGATGCGCGCTGCGGAGGACGCCTACCAGATCCACGGCGCCTACGGTGTGGCCGAGGAATACCATGTGGGCCGCATTTTTCGCGACGCCAAGGTGGCGCAGATCTACGACGGCACCAACGAGATCCACCAGACCATCATCGGCGAGTGGGAGCTGGGCTACCGCACCGCCAGGAGCCACTGACCATGCACACGCACACGCACACGCACACCCCACAAGCCGGCAGCGAACAACTGGCGATCAAGACCGTGCTCATGCGCGGCGGATCGAGCAAGGCCGTATTTCTCGACGAGGCCAACCTGCCCCGGGACCAGGCCGCGCGCGACCGGCTCATCCTGGCGCTGTTCGGCAGCCCTGACAAGCGGCAGATCGACGGCCTGGGTGGCTCCGACTACCTGACCAGCAAATGCGCCATCATCGGCCCGCCCACCCTGGCCGGGGCCGACGTCGACTACACGATCGCCCAGGTCAGCGTGGAACACCCACTGGTGAGCTACGACACCAACTGCGGCAACATCTCCGCGGCCGTGGGCCACTACGCGATCGAGGAAGGCATCGTCGACGCCGTGGCCCCCTGGACGCTGGTGCGCGTGCACAACGTCAACACCGGCAAGATCCTGCGCATCCGCGTGCCGGTAGCCAATGGCCAGCCGGTGATCGAGGGCGATCTGCACATCGACGGCGTGCCCGGCACCGGGGCCGAGGTGCAGATGGATTTTTCATTGACGCGTGGCGCCTGCACCGGTCGCCTGCTGCCCACCGGCCACGCGTCGGACTTCGTCGAGCTGGCAACGCTGGGGCGGCGTGTCGAGATCTCGGTGGTGGACGTGGCCAACCCCTGCGTCTTCGTGCGGGCCGGCGATCTGGGCCTGAGCGGCTACGAGGCGCCCGGCACGTTGACGGCGGCGCAGCTGGCCGCGCTCGACGAGATCCGCGTGAAGGCCGGCGCGCTGGCCGGGATCGCCAGCTACCTGCTGCCGTTCCAGGTCAGCGTGGCGCCGCCTGCCGGCTACACCGAGTTCCTGACAGGCGGCACGGTGCCGGCCGATGATTTCGATCTGGCCGCCCATCTGTTTGTAGAACACATCATGCACAAGGCCTATGCCGGCACCGGTGCCACCTGCCTGGCGGTGGCCGCGCGCATCACCGGCACGGTGGTGCATGCCGTCTGCCGTCCGCGCGGGCTGCGTGATCCGATCCGCATCGGGCATCCGAGCGGGGTGCTCGGCATCGTCGCCGATGTCGTGCCCGACGGTAGTGACTGGACGATCAACGAGGTGATGTTTTCCCGGACGGCGCGCCGCCTGATGCAGGGCACGGCCTATGTGCGCCGCGCGCGTCTTTGAAGCCCGTGTACGAACCCTGCGAAAAGGAGACCGTCTTGACAAGCAACCGCCTGAAACTGCGCAGCCGCGCCGGTGAAAAATCCACCGGGCTCTGGCTGCAGAGTACCGACCCGGCATTTGCCGAAATGGCCGCGATCCTCGGCTTCGACTTCGTCATCATCGACCACGAACACGGCCCGGGTTCACTCGCCGACGGCATTGCGCTGATGCGGGCCACCATGGCCGGCACCCAGACCACGGCCGTGGTGCGCGTGCCGTCCGCCGACCCGGCCTACCTGAAGCGCATCATCGACGCCGGCGCCGAAGGCGTGCTGATCCCGATGGTCGACACGGCCGATGACGCCCGCGCGGCCGTCGCGGCTTGTCGCTACCCGCCGCAAGGCATGCGCGGCAACGCGGCCATGGCGGTGCGCGCCTCGGGTTACGGTTTGCGCGAAGGCTATGTGGCAGGGGCCAACGAGGCGCTGATGGTCATCCTGCAACTGGAGAGCCGCACAGCCATGCACAACGCGCGCGCGATCGCGGCGGTCGACGGTGTGGACATGCTGTTCATCGGCCCGGTCGACCTGGCCTGCACCATGGGCGCGCCAGACACCAACGCACCCGAAGTAAATGCGCTGATCGACCGCTGCCTGGAAGAGATGCGCGCGGTGGACATGCCGCTGGGCACCACGCCGCGCCTGGGGCACCCGGGGCCGCAGCTGCTCGACCAGGGCTTTGCGTTGGTGACGGTGGGCAGCGACATCGCTTTTTTCAGGACGGCGGCACAGGCGGCCCTGCAGCCGCGGCCGGCCGATCGGAGCGACGGCGCCATGCCATCCCGAACCTATTAGACTGGCGGACCCCGGACCGTGGCATGGCGGCCTTGGCCACCATGACCATACACCTGCGCCACGCGCCCTTCCGTTCTCACGCCAAGCCGCATGTCCGACTCGCCCCCATCTTCCGCACCCACTGAAAACGGCTGGACCGAACTCTGCATCACGCTGGCCATCCAGGCGACGGCCTCGATGGCGCTGTTGACCCTGCCCGCGGCAGCGCCCCTGGTCGGCGAGGCGATCGGTGTCGCGCCGTCGCTCATCGGCGTGTTCATCGGCCTGGCGTATTGCGGATGCATCGTCGGCAGTCTGGGCGCAGGCGCCGCGATCCAGCGCTGGGGCGCGATCCGTGTGAGCCAGGCCGGCCTGGTGGCGGGCGCAACGGGCTTGCTGCTGTGCTGCACCGGCGCCTGGCCGGCGATGCTGGCGGCTGCGCTCATCATGGGGCTGGGCTACGGCCCGATCACTCCGGCCAGCTCGCATCTCCTGATCCGCAACACGCCGCCGCATCGCCTGTCGCTGGTGTTTTCGCTCAAGCAGACGGGTGTGCCCCTGGGCGGGCTGCTGGCCGGCGCCATCGCGCCCGGCCTGATGCTGGCCGTGGGCTGGCGCACCGGTCTCAGCCTGATTGCGCTGGCCTGCCTGGTCTGCGTGGTGGTGTCGCAGCCGTTGCGTCGCACACTCGATGCGCAGCGCCTGCCCGGTGCAAGATTCGGCATTGGCCAACTGGGTGCGCCCATCAGGCTGGTGCTGGGCCAGGGGCAACTGCGTTCGCTGGCGATCAGCTCGGCCTACCTGTCCGCCATCCAGCTGATCGTGACCACCTACACGGTGATCTACCTGCATGTGGAACTCGGCTTCGGCCTGATTGCCGCCGGTCTGGCGCTGTCGGTCTGCCAGGCCGCGGGCATGGTCGGCCGCGTGGCGTGGGGCCAGTTGGCCGACAGCGGGCTGGGCGCGCGCCGCACGCTGATGGGGTTGACCGTGCTGGTCGTGCTGTGTTGCCTGGGCATGGCAACGCTGCCGGCCGGTGCGCCGGTGTCGCTGGTGCTGGCATTGCTGGCCTTGTTCGGCGCCACAGCCATCGGCTGGAACGGCGTGGTGCTGGCCGAGGTTGCGCGGCGCGCGCCGCACGGCAGTGCCGGCATGGCCACGGGCGGGACCTCGGCGCTGACTTTTCTCGGCGTCGTCATTGGCCCGCCGGCCTTCTCGCTGGTGGCCACCTTGACGGGCAGCTACCGCAACGCCTACTTCCTCATGGCGGCACTGGTGGTCTGGAGTCTGATCGGCTTGCGGCGCATGCACCGCTGACGTCCATACTCCATGACAAATGCGTTGCTTATGATTACCACATACCGTGCCGGATTGGCGTTGCTCATAGTCGGGATTGAGGAATTGGGGAGGATGCCCGCGCCCGCGTATTGCGCATCTGCCCACTAACGGTAGATGTGGGGCCGTTTTCCACGTCACTCCGCCCGCTCTAGGCGTAGAAGACCTGGATCAACCACCGGAACTCAGATTCTGATTCACGCTGCACATAAAACGCAGGACACTTCATCGAGGTCATTGATCATCCTAGACGCATTAGCACAGCTACACCAGCGATACCCATGTCCGGCGAATGTCCAGTGACCTAGTTCGGACTGGCGGGCAGGATCAGCGGCCGCTGGGCTGCAAGCAAGCGAGACATCTGGCTAAACAAATGTGAGCTTGCGAAAACTTGTGGGCGAGTGCTCCAGTTTGAACACCGCCACAGCGTCTACCAGTTGCTGGGCCTGGCCCTTCAAGCTGTCGGCCGCTGCGGCGCTTTTTCTCATAAACAATCCACTCCCTTGTCTCTTTCTCGCACGAGGGCGAAACAATGTCGTTGGACTGTTCTCGGCACCTGGATAGAGGGCTACGCCGACGTCGGAATAACGCTGTGGCGGTTCGGATTGCGCCCTTTTTGCTCAAAAGCCAAATGAGTTCAGTGTTGACGATGTTCGAGCGTGGTGCGCGACGTTCCGATTTGACGTTCTCATTACTCACACCAATCGTCCTCAATAGCAATTCTGCCGTGCAGCTCAAGATCGTCACGCTGAGATGAAATTCGACAAGTGCCAAGCCGTCCCCAGACCACGACATCGGGCGACAGAGCGTGAAAATGCCTCCGAATGCGGCCTCCTGTCTTACCAGATTTTTCATCAATGTGCTGGAAAATGCTTCTTTGTCCCAAGGGATCCCCGTGACCCCTCAATAGCAGCTGTTGCGGTGAAAAATTGACGATGGGCCTAGTGCCCAGACTAACCGCGAAAAGGACAATGGCAGACAAGCCGAGCTACGCAGGCTCCAAGTGGAAAGCCTTGTTTATAAATGTTCAAGAAGCTATTTGCAATTTTTTCAAAGGGGCCATGATGAAGCGATGGTTGGCAAGGATGACACACACCAGTGGTGCAGTGCTAGAGGTCCGTTATTCGTCGGACGTTCGCTCGGAAGACGATGCAGCCATAAGACTCGAGCAGCATTGGATTGACGACTTCGACGGCATAAAGATTGTCGGCGACAGACCAATATTAGAAGAATCGAGGCAGCGTTTGAAAGCGGCTGGTTGGGCACTGGCATTGATTCAAAAAAGCGGGTATCCCACCTAGTCCAACGGGCGTGGCTCGTGCGAATGAGCGCTTAGCCGCGGAAGCGGCGAGCAGGCGCAGGCACACAAATGCACGACTAGGCGGCAAGCCCGCGCGTTCAAAATTTCGGCTGTCTCGCGCTGGCATAGTCGGTCGATCCTGCGCCGAACATGGATGCTGCAAAAACAATACTTGCAGGCGGGTCGGCTCGAAGCACTGGCAGGCTTCCGATACCCGGGGTGCTACCACCGCTTGAGAGACGGTGACGCAAGGGCCCACCAGGCCAATTTTCCGTTCTCCCTTGAGCCCTTATGAATCAACGTAGAAATGGAACGCGTCGGCGTTGCTCAGTCTGCCGCCGCAAAGTGTGCCATCTGGTCGTCGTATGCCTTCCCGAAGGCCGGTCGGGCGGTGGCGCGTGCGACATAGGCGCTGCAAGCAGGGAATGTTGCGAGGCCATCGAACCGATTAACGAGGCGCAGCACATCCGCCATGAGAATGTCGGCTACGGAGAACGTCCCAACCAGCCATTCGCTTCCGTCCAAGACGGTTTCCATGTGCTTGAGCCTTGCCTCAAGAAATGAGTCAAAGAACTTTCGCATAGGCGTTTGTTCAGCGTCACCCGAGAACAGGAAGAAAGACCAAGGCTGGCTCGCGGCTTCGACAGAAGCGAGCGCTGCGAACAGCCATTCCTTGGCGTTGCTGCGGGCACGCCGTTCCTCGGGCAACAGTTTGTCGCTAAGCTCGCCGAGGTGGAGCAGGATCGCGCCGCTCTCGGAGATCGAGAGATCTCCGTCGGTCAACCATGGCACTTGGCCGAAAGGTTGGTGGGCAAAATGATCGGGACCCCGAGCTCGAAACGGCGTGCTCTCGACCCGATAGGCTAACCCAGCCTCTTCTAGTGCCCAACGCACCCGCAAGTCGCGCACATAGCCGCGCGGCATTTGGGGAACCCAGTCAAACGTGGTAAGGATTATTTCGCTCATTTCGCAATCTCAAAGGAACACGGGAAGCTTATCGAGCGGGGCCGTTCCAGCCGTCTTCACGACATGTGCGGGCCTCTTCGTCGGGCAGGTGCCCCTGCCTTAGGGGGAATGGCACTTACTTAAGCCGCGCGACGAGAAGTCAGCGCCGTAAGTCTTTGATTGGACGGCCTAAAAAGGGTGGCCGGCCATGGATTGATAGGATGGTTGTTACGACACACCCGAACCACTCTT
>JAQGMQ010000401.1 GCA_028292305.1 Rhodoferax sp. | reverse complement strand
GCAAGACTTTTCTCGACTTCTTCGCAACGAAGGGGCACACCATCGTGCCGTCGAGTTCGCTGGTGCCGGGCAACGACCCGACGCTGATGTTCACCAACTCGGGCATGGTCCAGTTCAAGGACGTGTTCCTCGGCGAAGACAAACGCTCGTATGTGCGCGCCACGTCGGTGCAAGCCTGCCTGCGCGCCGGCGGCAAGCACAACGACCTGGAGAACGTCGGCTATACGGCGCGGCACCACACCTTCTTCGAGATGCTCGGCAACTGGAGCTTCGGCGACTACTTCAAGCGCGATGCGCTGAAGTGGGCCTGGGAACTGCTCACGCAGGTCTACAAGCTGCCGGCCGACAAACTCTGGGCCACCGTCTACATCGAGGACGACGAGGCCTACGATATCTGGACCAAGGAAATCGGCTTGCCGCCCGAGCGCGTGGTGCGCATCGGCGACAACAAGGGCGGACGCTACATGTCCGACAACTTCTGGATGATGGCCGACACCGGCCCGTGCGGCCCGTGCTCGGAGATCTTTTATGACCACGGCCCCGAGATCGCCGGCGGCCCGCCCGGCAGCCCGGACGAAGACGGCGACCGCTACATCGAGATCTGGAACAACGTGTTCATGCAGTTCGACATGCAGCCCGACGGTTCGGTCAAGAAGCTGCCGGCGCCTTGCGTCGACACCGGCATGGGCCTGGAGCGCCTCGCCGCGATCCTGCAGCACGTGCACAGCAACTACGAGATCGACCTGTTCGCCGCGCTCATCAAGGCGGCATCGCGCGAGACCGGCTGCGCCGACCTCGGCAACAAGAGCCTGTTCGTGATCGCCGACCACATCCGCGCCACTTCGTTCCTGGTGTCCGACGGCGTCATCCCCGGCAACGAAGGCCGTGGCTACGTGCAGCGCCGCATCATCCGCCGCGCGATCCGCCACGGCTACAAGCTGGGCCAGGGCAAGCCGTTCTTCCACAAGCTGGTGCCCGACCTGGTGGCGCAGATGGGCGAGGCCTATCCGAACATGGCGCGCCAGCAGCAACGCATCACCGAGGTGCTGAAGGCCGAGGAAGAACGCTTCTTCGAGACGCTGGCCAACGGCATGGAGATTTTGGACGCGGCCCTGGCCGGCGGCGTGCAGGTGCTGCCGGGCGAAGTCGCCTTCAAGCTGCACGACACCTATGGCTTCCCACTCGATCTGTCGGCCGACGTGTGCCGCGAGCGTGGCCTGTCGGTCGACGAAGCCGGCTTCGACGCCGCCATGCAGGCCCAGAAGGCCAAGGGCCGCGCCGCCGGCAAGTTCAAGATGGACCGTGGGCTGGAGTACACCGGCGAAGGCAACGTCTTCACCGGCTACGAGCGGCTGGAGGCTTCGGCCAAGGTCGTGGCGCTATATGCCGACGGCGCCAGTGTCGACACGCTCGCCGAAGGCCAGACCGGCACCGTGGTGCTCGACACCACGCCGTTCTATGCCGAGTCCGGCGGCCAGGTCGGCGACGAAGGGGTGTTGCTGGCCGCGGGCGGCAGCTTCGAAGTGGGCGACACACAGAAGATCAAGTCCGACGTCTACGGCCACCAGGGCACGCTGACGCAGGGCGCGCTCAAGGTCGGCGACAACGTCACGGCCAAGGTCAACACCGCGCTGCGCGCCGCCACCGTGCGCAACCACTCGGCCACCCATCTGATGCACCTGGCATTGCGCCAGGTGCTGGGCGAACATGTGCAGCAAAAGGGCTCGCTGGTGAACGCCGAGCGCACCCGTTTCGACTTCGCCCACAACGGCCCCGTCACCGACGCCCAGATCCGCGAGATCGAAGCCATGGTGAATGCCGAAGTGCTGGCCAACGAGGCCACCGACGCCAGCGTCATGGACATGGAAGCCGCCCAGAAGACCGGCGCGATGATGCTGTTCGGCGAGAAATACGGCGAGACGGTGCGTGTGCTGACCATCGGCTCCAGCAAGGAACTGTGTGGCGGCGTGCACGTGCACCGCACCGGCGACATCGGCCTGTTCAAGGTGGTGGCCGAAGGTGGCGTGGCCGCGGGCGTGCGCCGCATCGAAGCCGTCACCGGCCTGAACGCGCTGGCTTATCTGCAGCACCTGGAAGACACCGTCAGCCAGTCGGCCGCCAGCCTCAAGGTGCCGCCCGCCGAACTGCAGGCCCGCGTCGCGCTGGCCATCGAACAGGCCCGCGCGCTCGAGAAGGAAATCACCGCGCTCAAAGGCAAGCTCGCATCGAGCCAGGGCGATGAACTGGTGCTGCAGGCGATCGACCTGAAGGGCGTGAAGTTCCTCGCCGCCAAGCTCGAAGGCGCCGACGTGAAGACGCTGCGCGACACCATGGACAAGCTGAAGGACAAACTCAAGACCGCCGTCATCGTGCTGGCCGCCGTGGACGGCGACAAGGTCCAGATCGCCGTGGGTGTGACCAAGGACACGACCGACAAGGTCAAGGCCGGCGAACTGGTCGGGTTTTTGGCGCAACAGGTCGGCGGCAAAGGCGGCGGCAAGCCGGACATGGCCATGGCCGGCGGCACGGATGTGGGCAAGCTGCCGGCGGCGCTGGCTTCGGTGCAGGGGTGGGTGGAAGAGCGGCTTTGAGCCAAGGTTCGGTGCGTCGAATTTCGGGTGTGTCGCGCTAGTCCCATTTTGGGACCGAAATGCGGGCATGCCCGTTGTCGCCGTTAAAACACTGCGGGACTTCGGGCTGTTGTATCCCGATGCCAGGCAGTCTTTGCTGGCTTGGCACGATGAAGCGCTGAAGGCCGAATGGAAACAGCCGGCCGATATCAAAGCGCACTACATGAGCGCCAGCATCCTCAAGAACCGCCGCGTCGTGTTCAACATCAAGGGCAATAACTACCGTCTTGTCGTGGCGGTGGCCTAACGGCTAGGCATCGCGTACATCAAGTTCATTGGGACGCACCGCCAGTACGACGCGGTTAACGCCGAAACCGTCGAGATCGATTAACAGGAGCGCCGCATGGAAATCAAACCGATTCGCACCGATCAGGATCACCGCGCCGCCTTGCGAATGATCTCGACTTTGATGCAAAGCGACCCGGGCGCTGGTACGCCGGACGGTGACCAGTTGGACATCCTCGCAACGCTGGTGCAGGCCTATGAAGCGCGGCAGTTTCCAATGGAACTCGCCGACCCGATCGAAGCCATCAAATTTCGCATGGAACAGCAGGGCCTTGAGCCCAAAGATCTGGAACCGATGATCGGCAAGCGCAACCGGGTCTATGAAATTTTGAATCGCAAACGCGCGCTCACCTTGCCCATGATCTGGCGCTTGCATGAACAGCTCGGTATTCCTGCGGAGAGCTTGATTCGGCAGCCAGCGTTGAACTGATCCGGCTGCCTGGGCCCGCGGCGTAGGGCCTAGCGTTCATCTGCCAACGTTCATGCCGCGTCGCTCGAACCGAACGCCAGCATGGCCACTTCCTCATGGCGTAGCGCGACCCCGAGCGTTTTCAGTTTCTCGCACTCCGCCTCCGGTAACGCCGCCCGCACGGCCTGCTCCGCCTTCTGCGCCGCCCGCGCCTCGATCACCTCGCGCGACTTCCCATGTGCGGCATGCACGCCATCCGCATAACCCAGCAGGCGCGCCGCCGTGCGGGGCCGGCCTTCCAGCGCGGCCAGCAGGGCCAGGTTGTCGGCGGCGTAGACCTGGGCGTCGAAGCGCAGCACTTGCGGCCAGCAGGCCTCGGCCAGCCTGCGGGCCTGGGCCGTGTCGCCCTTGGCCAGCCAGGCCGCGGCCAGGTGCATCTGCACCAGCGACAGCGTGGCCAGGTGGCGGGTGCCGGCCAGCCTTGCCTGCAGCGCGAGGTAGCGCCGGATGGCCGCGTCGATCCGGCCGGCGGCGAGTTCCATGTAGCCGATGATGTCTTCACCGCGCAGCAGCGCTTCCGAATAACCGGCCTGGGTGTCGAGCCGGGCTTTCTGCAGCAGCAGTTCGATGGCGTCGTCGAAGGCGCCGGCCACGTAGCGGCAGGTGAGGCTGGCAAACAGGCCGTAGCTGCGCACGATGGGCGGCCAGGCCGGGTCTTCGATGGACCACATCTCGGCCATCGCCAGGCGTTGTTCGTCGGCTTGCGGTTCGCCGTAGGTGAGCGCATAAACCAGGGCCGCGAGTGCGTGGTAGAGGTCGCGCCGATCACCCGGCTGGTTGCGGTAGAGCGCACAGGCGCGGCGTGCCAGCTTGCGGCCCAGGGCTGGCTGGCGGTAGGCCCAAAAGTACGCGGCGCGGCTGCACCAGCGGGCCTGCAAGCCGGGCGGCAGGGCTTCGGTGACCAGCGGCGCGGTGGCTTCCCACACCTGGCGGCGCTCGCGCCGGCGGTCGCTGGACAAGGCTTCGGCCAGGCCAGGCGCCATGGCGACGGCGCTGGCGGCGTCGTTTTCCAGCGCCCACACCAATGCAGTCCGGCCGTTGCCCAGGTCGGGCGCCAAGGCGGCGTACCAGTCGTCGATGCGCTGGCGGCCGCTGAAAAAATCGACGTCGGCCTGCTCGAACAGCCGGCGCATGGCCAGGGCGTGGCGGCGCCGCACGGCGGCTTCCTCACCGGCCGACTGCAGCAGTTCGAGCGCATAACTGCGCGGCGTCTCCAGCAGGCGGTAACGTGGGATCTCGTCGGCCTCGGCCGCGCCGACGTCGGCAATCACCAGCGAACGGTCGACCAGCGAGCCGAGCACGTCGATGACCGTCCAGGCGTCGACCTGGTCGTCGACCACCACTTGCTGGGCCAGCTTCAGCGAAAACCCGCCGACGAAAACGCCGAGCATGCGGAACACGGCCTGTTCGGCTTCTTCGAGCAGGCCGTAGCTCCATTCCAGCGCGGCCCGCAGCGTCTTCTGCCGGGCCGGCGCGCCACGGCTGCCGCCGCTGAGCAGGCGCAGCCGGGTGTTCAGCGAGGCGCCGAGCTGGGCCAGGCCGAGCAGCGGCACCCGCGCGGCGGCGAGTTCGATGGCCAGGGCCAGGCCGTCGAGCTGGCGGCAGATGTCGATCACCGCCGGCAGGTTGGTTTCGCTCAGCGTGAAGCGCCGGTCGGCGGCCTGGGCCCGCTGTGCGAACAGCGCGACCGCGCCGAAGGCCGTGGCCTCGGTTGGGGTGACGTCGCCGTCGGGCAAGGCCAGGCCGTCGAGCCGGTAGACCCATTCGTCGGGCAGCTTCAGCGGTGCCTGGCTGGTCACCAATACCTGCAGTTGGGGCGCGGCGCTGTGCAGGGCATGCACGACCCGCGCGACCTCGTCGATCAGGTGCTCGGCGTTGTCGATGGCGACCAGCATCGACAGGGGGCGCAGCGCCTCGGTCAGCGCCTTCAGCGGGTCGCCATGGCCCGAAGGCAGGCCCAGCGCGCCGATGATGCTGCTGGCCACGAGCGCGGGTGACGACACCGGCGCCAGGTCCACCCAGGCCACGCCGTGGGTAAAGGCGCTGCGCCGTTCATGCAGCAGCCACTGGGCGATGAGCGACTTGCCGATGCCGCCGGCACCGACGACGGTCAACAGCCGCTGACCGGCCAGCAACTCGCCGAGCTGGGCCATCTCGGCCTGGCGCCCGATCAGCGGGGTGAGCGCATGCGGCAGGTTGGTGCGCTGGGGCAGCGTGGGCTGCGGTGTAGCTGGCTCGGGCGGTGGGGCAAGGCCTGACGCGGCAGGCGTCGGTGACGTGGACGCACCGGCGGCAGCGGCGCGCTCGGCGTCCTCAAGTGCCATTTCGCCATCTTCTGCGAGCGCGAAGCGGTAGCCCCGGCCCGGAATCGTGACGATGGCTTGCGGGCCGAGCAGCTTGCGCAGCGCCGAGACCTGGGCCTGCAAATTGTTTTCTTCCACCACCAGGCCGGGCCAGACGGAGTCGAGCAACTCGTCCTTGGTCACCACCCGGTCACGGTGGCTCAACAGGGCCATCAACACATCGAAGGCCCTTGCGCCGGGTGCGGTGGATTCGCCATCCACCAGAACGACGCGTTGTGATGGCCGAACCTCGACGCGGCCAAAACGGTAACTGGTCAACACTGCATGTTCCGATCAAAACAACGGCCCCCTGCAAACAGGGCCGACAAGGCCGGGAAGGGCCGCGACAGCGGTGCGCGCATGGGCCGAAGTGCCTGCGCCAGCCACCGCCCGGTAAATGTAGCCCAAGCGGCCGCTTCAGAACTTTTCAGAACGCTTCAAGTGCTTCCGGGGACTTTTTCACGGCGGGGCGCGAAAGTAGCGGCATCGCTTTAGAGCGGCCTCTTTTCTTTTTCGCAAACACCTGTCAGGACCTGTCGCATGGACCACCCGCCCTTCGATCCTTCCGCCGCCTTCGACCCCTTGCTGCCGCCAACGCGCCGCGCCATTCCGCCGCCCCACGGCCCGAGCCCGTTCTTCGACCGCGGCGGCCTGGCCTGGATCGCGGTCTGCCTGGCCATTGCCGCGTTGGCCGGGCGGTGGATTCCGCCGCTGAGCGAACCGGGCGCCTGGGGCCGGGCGGCCACCGACGCCGGCCAGGCCGTGGTCAGCCTGATGACCATCGGCATACCACGCAAGGACGAAGCCAGCAGTGCCGCGGCCAAACTGGCGGCTGAAAAAGAGCGCCAGCGGCGGCCGCAGGGCAAGCTGCAGGTGGGGTGGTTCTGATGGCCGGCTTGTTCAACCAGGCGGCTTCGGTGTTTCGGCAACCTTCGGCGGCGCCATTCGTACCGGCCTCGGCGCCGGTGTCGGCCTTTGACCTGGCCGGCGTGGGTGGCCCGGCCGGCAGCTTCGGCGCGCCTTTGCAGCCAGTCCAAACAGCGGGCCTGCGCCCCGCGGCCGCGTGCGACGGAAAGATCCAGGTGGTCGTGGTCGACAGCGATGCCGACTGCCTGCGTCGTTTTGCCGGTGCCGTGCGCGGAGACACCGCGCTGCACTTGCTGGAGACCGCCAGCCATTCCGAGGCGGCGATCCGCTGCCTGGCCCGGCACCAGCCAGACGTGATGGTGATCGAGCCCGGCATCTCCGGCGCGTTCGGTCTGGCGCTGATCCGCCACTGCGCCAGCCGCTCGCCCGAGACCGAGATCCTGGTGCGCACCCAGGTCGGCGACGACGAGCGTGTGCTGGACGCCATCGAAGCCGGCGCCGCGGGTTATGTCTACAAGGACGCGGCCGACGACTGGATCGTGGCCTGCATCCACGCGCTGCACGAAGGCGGCGCTTTGATCAGCCCGGGCGTGGCGCGCCGCATCCTGGCGCGATTTCGCATCCGCGCCACCGGGACGGCGGCCAGTGCCGCGCGCGGCGATTCAGGCTTCGGCGCGCTGGAGCCGGCCGGGCCTGCGTCCACGCTGTCCGAAGACGAGATCGGCATCCTGCGGCTCGTGGCTTGCGGCACCGGTCTGCCCGAGATCGCCGATGTGCTGGCCCTGGCACCGCGGGCTGTGCTCGGCCATGTGAAGAACATCTACCGCCAGCTCGGTGCGCGCAGCCGGGCCGGGGGCTGACGCGGCAGGCGGCCTGTATTACGCTGCTGCCTTTGCGACGCAACCTGAAAGGATCGACATGCCGACTGCTCATGAAGCCCGCGTGGTCAACCTCGCCTTGGACGTGGAGGCCCAGGCCGTCTACGCCTACGCGCGGCAGATGAGAAACCTGCCGGCATGGGCCTCGGGCCTGGCCGGCGGCATCGAAGAGGTGAATGGTGCCTGGTTCACCGACTCACCAATGGGCCGCGTGCAAGTGGAAATGGCGCCACCCAACGACTTCGGCGTGCTCGACCATGAGGTCACGCTGCCCGACGGCACGCGCGTGCACAACGCCTTGCGTGTCACCCCGTGTGGACCTGGCAGCCTGTTGAGCTTCGTGGTGCTGCGGTTGCCGGGGGTGGCTCAGGAAACCTTCGATGCCGACGTGGACCACGTGCGGCGCGACCTGGGCGCCTTGAAGAAGCTGCTCGAAGGCGTGAAACCTGCGCTGGCGTCGTGATTCAGTCGAGTGTCAACGTGCGAAGACTTTCGAAGTGCCGCGGCAAACCTGTCACCGGGTCCTTGAAGCCGATGGCGCGCGCCAGGAGCTGCAGCGGGCGGGTCAGGTCTTCGGGGCTGTTGTCGACCTCGGGGTAAAACCGGTCGTAGCGGATCGGCACACCGAGCCCGGCCATGTGCACGCGCAGCTGGTGGCGCCGGCCAGTCAAGGGGGCCAGCCGGTAGCGCGCCCAATCGCCACATGTCTCCGCGAGTTCGATGCGGGTTTCGGAATTGGGCTCGCCGTCGACCTCTTGCAGCCGAAAGAACGGCGTGCCTTCGACCATGCGGCTGCGGCGGGTGAGCGGCAGCGCCAGACCCCGGCGCCATGGCGCGATCGCTTCGTAGTGCTTGGTGACGGCCCGGTCGCGAAACAGCGCGTGGTAGGCGTCACGCTCTTCCGGTCGGATGCCGAACAGCGCGATGCCGGCGGTCTCGCGGTCGATGCGGTGCAGCGGCACCAGGGTGTCGATGCCGAGCTGCTGCTTGAGCCGCACCAGCAGCGTGTGCTGCAGGTAACGCCCGCCGGGCACCATCGGCAGGAAATGCGGCTTGTCCACGGCCAGTAGATGGTCGTCCTGGAACAGGATCTGCGCCTCGAATGGCACCGGCGTTTCGGCCGACACTTCGCGGTAGTAATAGAGCCGGGTGTGCGGCCGGTAGGCGGCGTCGGGCGGGACGGCTAGGCCCGCTTCGTCGATCACAAGGCCATCCTGCATGCGTTGCCGCCAGGTACTGCTGTCCACGTCCGGGAAGCGGTCGGCGAAGAAGTCCGCAACCTTGGCCCACGCGCCGCCGGGCAGGCCGACACAGCTGGCGCCCACCCCGTTGCGCAAGGGCAGGGTGCGCAGCGGGTCGTCAGCGCGGGTGGCCATGCTGCTGGTGCTGCTGGTGCTGTTGAAGCTTCCGCGGCTGCGTCACAGGCGTGGTCAAACCCGCTTGAACACCACGTCCCACACG
>JAQGMQ010000383.1 GCA_028292305.1 Rhodoferax sp. | reverse complement strand
GAGGGCTACCGGATCGCCTTGTCCGCGCTCGAAGGTGGCCGCATCGGCATCGCCGCGCAAAGCGTGGGCATGGCGCGCAGCGCGTTCGAGGTGGCGCTGGCCTATTCGAAGGAGCGCCAGGCCTTCGGCGGCGCGATCTTCGACCAGCAGGCGGTCGGCTTTCGGCTGGCCGAATGCGCCACGCAACTCGAGGCTGCCCGCCAGCTGATCTGGCATGCCGCCAGCTTGCGCGACGCCGGCCTGCCGTGCCTGAAGGAGGCGGCGATGGCCAAGCTCTTCGCCAGCGAGATGGCCGAGAAGGTGTGCAGCGCGGCGATCCAGACACTGGGCGGCTACGGCATCGTCAGCGATTTCCCGGTGGAGCGGATCTACCGCGATGTGCGCGTGTGCCAGATTTATGAAGGCACTTCTGATATTCAGAAGATCATTATTCAGCGGGGGTTGTGAGGGGCGGCTAGCGCTTCGGCTCGAGTTCTTCAGTCAGAACACGGACCGCTGCGCTGCGCTACCAGCAGATCCCGCAGGTACATGGCTTCCTCATCCGGAAATCGTGAACCTTGCATTCGCGGTCGAGCTAGCCATGAAGGGCACCCCTGCTTTGTAGAACTCGTCCGCGGCCTGAAGCGCCCGTTTCGCGTTTGACATTTTGGTCCTGGAATATCTGTCGTGACGGCAGCTCGTCTTGCGGGGCACTCATAAGCCGATTTCACAGACGTCTGCCGACTGTCCATGACTGGCCAACCCATGATGCATCGTCTATGTGGATCTTGCTGGACGGGACGCGGCCACAGCTGCATTTTGAGTTCGACCCGGTACAAGCAACCCGCCAAACCATCACCGCCCCACAGTTGAAACACGCCCCGCATTCCCCACCAACGCCCCCACCGCCGCGTCCATCGCATCCACCAGCGTCAGCCTGGCATCGCACGTAAACCGCAAACCAGCGAAAGCCGCGCCGCCAAGGACCAGCATGCGTGCCCCGTCATCGGCCGCCTGGGTCGACAGCGCGGCCAGCTGCGCGCGAAACGCGTCCGGGTTTTTCAGCAACTGACCCCCGTTGCCATTGAGCGCATAAACACCCACCAGCAAACCGGCAGCCCCATGGCCCGCCGCGCATTCGCGCAGCATGTCGACCCAATTGGCGCCGGCGGTGATGATCGCGAAGCGCTGGCCCTGCGCGCGGGCGACGTCCATCGCGGCCTGGGCCAGCCCGACGACGGGCAGGTTCGACGCCCGGCGCAACGCGGCCAGGCCCGGGTCGCCGAAGCAGGCCAGCAGGATGGCGTCGCTGTCGTGGGGCACCTCGGGCAGCATGGCGGCGGCGGAGGCGGCGCCCAAGGCGAAGGTCTCGCGTGAATCGATCACCGGGCTGCCCGTGCGCGACGTCAAGCCCACCAGCGTGGCGTCGGCCGGCAGGCGCGCCGCCAGCTCGGCCAGCACCGCGTCGGTCATGGCCTGCGTGGTGTTCGGGTTGAGCACGGTGAATTTCATGGGCTCTTCTCGGTCGACCGGTCCGGGGTGATCTGTTCGGCGGCCCACAGTTCCTTCAGCATTTCGGTGGCTTCGCGGCCTGGTGCCACCGCGCCGGGGCGCAGCCGGGTTTCGATCAGCGACAGGTGGGCGCGCATGGCCTTGGCCGCGCCCGCGCCGTCGCCGCCGATGAGCGAGGTGAAGATGTCGCGGTGTTCCTCGCAGGCGCACTGGCTGGCGTTGGCGGTCTCGTACACGGCCACCAGCATCGAGGTGCGGCTCACCAGCTCCTGCATCTGCTGCATGATGAAGACGTTGCCGGTGGCCTCGGCCAGGATCATGTGGAACTGGGCCGACAGCCGCACCGATTCGGCGCGGTCGCCGCGGCGCAGCGCGTCGGCTTCGGCGGCCAGGTGGTCCTTCAACTGGTCCATGGTGGTCGGCCCCATGCTCGACGCCAGATGCCCGACGATGCCGCCTTCCAGGATGCGCCGCGCCTCGTAGATGCTGCGCGCCTGTTCCAGCGAGGGCGCGGCCACGAAGGCGCCGCGGTTCGGCACCAGTTCGATCAGCCGGTTGGTGCCCAGGCGCTGCAGGATCTTGCGGATGCGTTCGCGGCTGATGCCGAACACCTCGGCCAGCGCCGTCTCGCGCAGCGGTGTGCCGGGCGTCAGCAGGCCGGCGAGCAGCGCCCGCGACATGGTGGTGTAGGCGGCTTCTTCGTGGTCTCTCATGGGGCTCCTTCGGGAATGCTGGCCAGCCAGTGGCGAGCAATATTCTCGCGTGTCGTGACCCAGGCCCCGCCCTTCGCGTGGATATGCAGCAGGATGCGCTCCAGCGCGCCGATGCGGCCGGGCCGGCCGATCATGCGCAGGTGCAGGCCGACGGACAACATCCGCGGCCGGTCGGCGCCTTCGCGCCACAGCCAGTCGTAGGCCGCGCACACGTAGTGCGCAAACTCATCGCCGGTGCCGAAGCGCTGGGTGTTCTGGAACTGCATGTCGTTGGTGTCGAAGGCATACGGCAGCACCACGTGGCGGTGCGCGCCCACCTGCTGCAGGTAGGGCGTGTCGTCGTTGTACGCGTCGCTGTCGTAGAGAAAGCCTTGCTCGGCCAGCAGGGGCCGGGTGGCCGCGGTGGCATTGGAGCGGGTGTGCCAGCCCACCGGTGCGCGCCCGGTGGCCTCGGCGATGGCGCTGCGCGTGCGCACGATGGCCTCGCGTTCCTGGGCGGGCGTGAGGTTGATGCCCTTCTCCCAGCGCCAGCCGTGGCCCGACACCTCATGCCCCTGCGAGGCCGCATGCCGTGGCAGCCAGGGCGAGCGCTCCACCGCCCGGCCGCAGGCGCTCAGGG
>JAQGMQ010000378.1 GCA_028292305.1 Rhodoferax sp. | reverse complement strand
CCGCAATGACGCCCTCACGTTCAAGCCGCGCGATGCGCATGACCACGGTGGTTCGCGCCAGTTGCAGCTTGCGCGCGAGGTTGGCGACTGGCTCGCGGGCATTGGCCTGCAGCAGGCTGAGCAGGCGGCGGTCGGTGTCGTCCAGCGTGGTCATCAGGTTTCTGTCGTTTTAATATAAATTTGAGACGTTTCGACCAAAACTATACGTCTTTTTGACGCTATGTGGGCTACGCATCGACGCACGTATTTTCTACGATGGGCGTGTTCATTCCACCCACCAGGACCGGTCATGCAATCCACCCACTCTTCCAGTTCCTCCAACCGCACCCGCGCCGTCACCGTCCTCGGGGCCGGGAAGATCGGATTCGCCATCGCTTTGTTGTTGCGCCGTGCCGGCGACTACGAGGTGCGCGTAGCCGACCAGGACCCGGCCGCGCTGCAGCGGCTGCAGGCGCTGGGCTTCGACGTGGCGCTGATCACCGACGACGCGAGCTTGAAGACCGCCATCGCCGGTCGCTACGCGGTGTTGAACGCGCTGCCGTTTCACCGCGCGGTAGCAGTGGCCGGGCTGTGCGTGGCCGAGGGCGTGCACTACTTCGATTTGACGGAAGACGTGCAGAGCACCCATGCGATCCGAGCTTTGGCCGAGGGTGCGCGCAGCGTGCTCATGCCGCAGTGCGGCTTGGCGCCCGGCTTCATCGGCGTCGTAGGCCATGACCTGGCGCGGCGCTTCGACGAAGTGCTCGATCTGCGGATGCGGGTGGGCGCCTTGCCGCGATACCCACTCAACACCCTGCGCTACAACCTGACCTGGAGCACGGAAGGGCTGATCAACGAATACTGCAACCCCTGCGAGGCCCTGGTCGACGGCAGGCCGGTGGAGGTGGCCGCACTGGAAGGCCTGGAAACCTTTGCGCTGGACGGCGTGGAGTACGAGGCCTTCAACACCTCTGGCGGATTGGGCACGCTGACCGAAACCCTGCGTGGCCATGCCCGCAACGTCGACTACAAATCGGTGCGTTACCCCGGCCACTGCGCCATCATGAAGCTGCTGCTGAACGACCTGCGGCTGCGTGACCGGCGTGACTTGCTCAAGGAGATTTTCGAGGCCGCCATTCCGGCCACCGACCAGGACGTGATCGTCATCTTCGCCACCGCCTCGGGCTACCGCGGCAAGCGTTTGATCCAGGACTCGTATTCGGTGCGTATCGTGGGCCATAAGGTGGAAGGACAGGCGCTCAGCGCGATCCAGCTGACCACGGCGGCGGGCATCTGCACAGCGCTGGACCTTGTCGTCAATGGTGAGCTGCCCGATAGCGGTTTCACCGGGCAAGAAAAAATTGCTTTGAATACATTCCTACACAACCGCTTCGGTCAGGCGTATAACGAAACTTCCGAAGCCTTCATGGCGCATTGACCCATCGGCCGCGCTTCAGAGGGCGGGCCAGACTGCCGATAACTGTCATGTACCTGAAGCAACGGAACGGAAGTTGCTTTGAAGCTGTTACCTTTATTTGCGACCGTCCATGAAAGTGCCACGCCTGTGTTGAACCGCCTCTCCATCCGCGCCCGCCTGTATTTCAGCATGGTGTTTTCTTTGCTCGCTCTCACCCTGATCGGCGCCATGGGCTACGGCGCGCTCGACCATACCCGCGGCACCATGAAAGAGCTGCTCACCCAGAAGGTCCCGGTGATGACCGATGTGGGCGACTTGCGCACCACGCTCGGCCAGGTGCGACGGCTTGAAAAAGACATCATCATCAGCGGCAACAACGCCGTTGAAGTCGCTTCGCTGCGCGAAACCTGGACCAAGTCGCTGGCCTCGTTGCGCACCGGCATGGCCACATTGCGCAAGGCCCAGGCCAGCGATGCGGGCTTTGTGAAAGGGCTCGACGGCGTGACCGCCTTGCTCAAGCAATACGAGGACGGCATCGCGCCGGTGCTCGAGCAGATCGAACGCGCGCAGATCGATGGCGCAGTGGCCGGCGCCTATGCCGACCGCGTCAAGGTGCACATGGAAAACGCTGACAAGCTGCTGTCCGAACTGGTGACCGCGTCGCGCAGCCAGATGCAGGCGGCACAGCAAGGGCTGGAGGACAACACCGCCATGCTCGCCGGCTGGCTGGCGGCTGTTCTGGTGCTGTCGCTCGTGGTGCTGATCCCGATCACGCTGTTCAGCGTGCGTGCCATCTCGCGTTCGCTGGCCCGCGCCAGCGCCCTGGCCGACCGCATCGCGCAGGGCGACCTGTCGGTGGATGTGGACGTGAGTGCGCAAGACGAAGTCGGCCAACTGGTGCAGTCGATGGCGCGCATGCAGGAATCGTTGCGCGGCCTGGTGCGCGAAGTGCAAAGCGCAGGCGAAAGCATCTCGCTGGCCAGCAGCGAAATCGCCAGCGGCAACCAGGACCTGAGCGAACGCACCGAGCAGACCGCCAACAACCTGCAGCAGGCCGCCTCGTCGATGGCCGGGCTGATGGACATCGCCGAGAAAAGCGGCGCCTCGTCGCGCCAGGCGAACGCCTTTGCGTCGACCGCAGCCGAAGTCGCCGAGCGGGGTGGCAGCGTGGTGTCGCAAGTGGTGCGCACCATGGACGAGATCAACACCAGTTCGAAGAAGATCGCCGACATCATCGGCGTGATCGACGGGATCGCGTTCCAGACCAACATCCTGGCATTGAACGCCGCGGTGGAAGCGGCACGCGCCGGTGAACAGGGCCGCGGTTTTGCCGTGGTGGCCAGCGAAGTGCGTGGCCTGGCGCAGCGTTCGGCCCAGGCTGCGAAGGAAATCCGCGACCTGATCGGCGCCTCGGTGGAGCGCGTGCAGGGCGGCGCGCGGCTGGTCAGCGACGCGGGCCAGACCATGGACGAGATCGTGAAGAGCGTGCGCCAGGTCACGGGCATCATGGGCGAGATCGCCGCCTCGGCCACGGCCCAGGGCCGCGGCATCGGCGAGATCAGCGTCTCGGTACAGGAACTCGACCAGATGACCCAGCAGAACGCCGCATTGGTCGAGCAATCGGCCGCGGCGTCGGCGTCGCTGGCCGACCAGGCGGTGCAGCTGTCGCGGGCCGTGAGCCTGTTCAAGTTGAGCCAGCCCGCGGCACGTGCCGCCAACGACGCCCTGCCCACCGCCATCGAACGCGAACGCCTGCAACTGTTGGTGGGTTGACGCCCGCCTTCAATCGGTTGATGACCGCCCGCCGCGGACCACCTCGGCCGCAGCATCGATCAACGCGGCATGCGGCGAGTCGCGCAACCTCACCATGCCCACCGGTGGCAGATTCCACTGCAGGCGCTGCGGCATCACGCGCGCGCCGCTGAGGTCGGCCACCTCTTGCGCAATGTCGTCGGGCAGGATGGTGATGGCGTCCGGCATGTGGCGCAGCACGGTGGCCAGCGTCTTGTTGGCAAAGGCTTCCATGAAGGGCTTGGGCACGGCCTGACCGGCCGACGCAAAGATGCTGTGGATCATGGCCCGCACCGGCGTGTGCTGCGGCGGAAAGATCCATTGCATCGCCACAAAAGCCTCCCAGTCGAGCCCGCGCCGCGCCAGCCGTTCGGCCGCGTTGCGCGACACCACCAGCCGCGGCTCCTGGTGGTAGAGAAAGCGCTGCTCCAGCCCCGCCTCCGCCGCAATCGACGTGAAGCGGCAGATCGCGCAATCCAGCTCGCGCGCCATCAAGGCCTGCTGCAACACGTCGGTGGTCGCCTCTTCGGCCACGAAGCCCATGCGCGGGCGCAAAGTCAACAGGTGTTGCCACAGCGTGTCCTGCGTCTGGCGCGACAGAAACGGAATCACGCCCACGCGCAGCCGACCCTGCAGCCCCGCGCCCAACGCCGCCAGGTCCTGCCCCAGGCCTTCGGCGTCGGCCAGCGACAAGCGGGCGCGCGCCAGCACCAAAGACCCCGCGGGCGTGGGCTCCAGGCCGCGCCGGCTGCGGGTGAACAGCGGCGTCATGAAGATGCCTTCGATCTCGCTGAGCGAGCGCGTCACCGTGGGCTGGGCCAGCCCCAGGCGTTCGGCGGCACGGCTGACCGAGCGGCAGCGGTCCAGTTCTACCAGCAGCGTGAAGTGGCGCAGCTTCAGGCGGGCGGCCAGCCAGGCCAGATTGGGGGAGGGCGGTGAGATAGGTGATGGCATACAGCGCGTGGGTTGCATAACAGTTTAGGCATGCTGGCATCAGAAAACATGTGTGAATGGTTATTTGACGGTTTTAAGCTTTGCCCATGTTCACCACCCGTCCTGAAATCATCGGCACCTTCGGGGTGGCCGCTTCCACCCACTGGCTGGCCTCGCAGACCGCGATGGGCGTGCTGGAGCGCGGCGGCAATGCCTTCGATGCGGCGGCGGCCGGCGGCTTCGTGCTGCAGGTGGTCGAGCCCCACCTGAACGGCCCGGGCGGCGAAGTGCCGATCCTGTTGTGGAGCGAAAACGAGAAGCGCCTACGCGCCATCAACGGCCAAGGCTGTGCGCCGGCCGCGGCCACGCCGCAGGCCTTTCGCGCCATGGGATTCGAGCAGGTGCCTGGCATCGGCCTGCTGCCGCTGACGGTCCCCAGCGCGTTCCCGGCGTGGCTGACCATGCTGCGCGAACACGGCAGCTGGTCGCTGGCCGACGTGCTGGCGCCAGCCATCGGTTATGCGCGCGACGGCTTTCCGGTGCTGCCGCGCGTGGCCCAGGCCATCCTTGCGGTGCGCGAACTGTTTGCCGAACACTGGACCAGTTCAGCGGCGACCTGGCTGCCCGACGGCAAAGTGCCCAAGCCCGGCTCGCTGATGCGCCTGCCTGCGCTGGCCGCCACCTATACCCGGCTGGTGGCCGAGGCCGAACGCGACGGTGATGGCCGTGTCGGCGTGATCGGCGCGGCCATGCGCCATTGGCAGCAAGGTTTCGTCGCGCGCGAGATCGACGCCTACTGCCGCACCGCTTCCGTGCGCGACTCCAGCGGCGAGCACCATGGCGGGCTGCTGCGCTTCGACGACATGGCCACATGGCAGGTGCAGACCGCCGCGCCGCTCACCGCCAACTTCGGCCGCTACACGGTGGCCAAATGCGGCTTCTGGAGCCAGGGGCCGATGTTCCTCGAGCAGCTCGGCATGCTGCGCCACGCCGGGCTCGAAAACCACGCGCCCGATACCGCCGGCTTCGTGCACCGCGTCGCCGAGGCCACCAAGCTCGCGCTGGCCGACCGGGCCGCCTGGTATGGCATTGCGCCCGACGCCAACCGCCCGGCCCAGCAGGCGCTGCTCACCGATGCCTACCTGCGCGAACGCTGGGCAGCCGTCGACCTGGCACAGGCTTCCGACCAGCTGCGGCCCGGCAGTCCAGCCGGCTTCGCGCCTCGCATGCCGGACTTGGCGGTGAGCGAACGCACACTGCGCCACGCCGACGTGCGCTTCGGCGTGGGCGAGCCGACCTTCGCCGCATTGCCGCCGATCACGGAGTGGGCCGACCGGGAGATCTTCGTCGGCGACACCTGCCACATCGACGTGATCGATCGGCACGGCAACATGGTGTCGGCCACGCCCTCGGGCGGCTGGCTGTCGTCCAGCCCCACGGTGCCGGCGCTCGGCTTCGCGCTGAGCACGCGGCTGCAGATCACCTGGCTCGACGAAGGTCTGCCCAACACGCTCACGCCGCGGGTCGCGCCATGCACCACCTTGTCGCCCTCGATGGCGCTGCGCGACGGTGAGCCCTACCTGGCGTTCGGCACGCCCGGCGGCGACCAGCAGGACCAGTGGTCGCTGGCATTCTTCATGCGTCATGCGGTGCACGGCATGAACCTGCAACAGGCCATCGATGCGCCGGCCTTCCATGTGAAACACGCCCCGGGCTCGTTCTGGCCGCGGCAGACCACGCTCAACACGCTGAGTGTCGAGTCGCGCTTCGCACCGAGCGAGATCGAAAGCCTGCGCGCGCTGGGCCACCGCGTGGTGGTGGGCGACGCCTGGTCCGAAGGCCGGCTGTCGGCCTGCAGCCGCGAACGCGACGCCCAGGGTCGCCTGCTGCTGCGCGCCGGCGCCAATCCGCGCGGCATGCAGGGTTATGCCGTCGGCCGCTGAATCTTTGTCAACTCCTGAGGACTTCACCATGCTGCAACGATTCTTTCAACGGGCCCTGCGCCCGATTTGCCGCCCGCTCGCGCTGCTGGCGCTGTGCGGCGCCGCGCAGGTGGCCTCGGCGGCTTACCCGGAGCGGCCGATCACGCTGATCGTGCCCTGGGCCGCGGGCGGTTCCACCGACATCCTGGCGCGCGCCATCGGCCAGCAGCTCACCGCGTCGATGGGCCAGCCGGTCGTCATCGAAAACCGGGCCGGCGCGTCCGGCAACATCGGCGCGGGCATGGTGGCCAAGGCCAAGCCCGACGGCTACACGCTGCTGATCGACACCATGAGCACGCAGGCGCTGAACCCGTCGCTCATGGACAACATGCCGTTCAAGCCCGTGGACGACTTCACGCCCATTGCCCTGGTGGCCAACGTCATCAACACCATGGTGGTCAACCCCTCGGTGCCGGCGAAGAACTTGCGCGAATTCATCGCCTACGCCAAGGCCAACCCGGGCAAGCTGGCCTATGCCTCGGCCGGCAACGGGTCGACCAACCACCTGAGCGCCGAGATGTTCAAACGCGCCGCCGGCATCGAGATGCTGCACGTGCCCTACAAGGGCGGCGCGCCGGCCGTGCTCGACACGGTGACCAACCAGACCCAGGTGTTCTTCTCGGCGGGCACGCAG
>JAQGMQ010000372.1 GCA_028292305.1 Rhodoferax sp. | reverse complement strand
TTGCTTTGGGTGGACAGCTGGGTGTGGGTCTCGAAGCCGATCACGACTTCGTAGCCTTGGACCAGCAGGCTTGGTTTCTTGGTTTCAGTGGTCATCATTTACAGGGCCCCTACCGGTTGGCGCGTATGGAAGTCAGTCGCTTGCTGCAGGCGGTGCGCCAGGTTCAGCAGCCTGGCTTCCTGCAGGTAGTTGCCGATGAGCTGCAGCCCCACGGGCATGCCGCCCGCGCCCTGGCCCGCGGGCACGCTCATGCCGGGCAGGCCGGCCAGTGACGAGGGCAGGGTGAAGATGTCGGCCAGGTAGTTGGCCACCGGGTCGTCCGACTTGTCGCCGAGCTTCCAGGCCACCGTGGGCGCCACCGGGCCGGCGATCACGTCGCACTGCTTGAAGGCCTGCTGGAAGTCGTCGGCGATCATGCGGCGGATCTTCTGGGCCTGCAGGTAATAGGCGTCGTAGTAGCCGTGGCTCAGCACATAGGTACCGATCATGATGCGGCGCTTGACCTCGTCGCCGAAACCTTCGGCGCGGGTCTTCTTGTACATGTCGATCAGGTCGGCGTACTGGGCCGCGCGGTGGCCGAACTTCACGCCGTCGAAGCGGCTCAGGTTCGAGCTGGCCTCGGCCGGCGCGATGATGTAGTACACCGGGATCGACAGCTCGGTGCGAGGCAACGTGATCTCCACCAGCTTGGCGCCGAGCTTCTCGTATTCCTTCAGCGCGGCGTCGATGGCGCTGCGCACATCGGGCGCAACTGCGGCGTTGAAGAATTCCTTCGGCAGCCCGATGCGCAGGCCTTCGATGGAGCCGTTCAGCTGGCGCGAATAATCTTCGGCGGGCACGTCGAGCGAGGTCGAATCGCAGTCAAGGTCGGGGCCGCACATGGCCGTCAACAGCAGGGCGCAGTCTTCGGCGGTGCGGGCCATCACGCCGGCCTGGTCCAGGCTCGACGCGAACGCGACCATGCCGTAACGCGAGGCGCGGCCATAGGTCGGCTTGATGCCCGTGATGCCGCAAAACGAAGCCGGCTGGCGGATCGAGCCACCGGTGTCGGTGCCGGTCACGGCCGGGGCCAGGCGGGCCGCCACGGCCACGGCGCTGCCGCCCGACGAGCCGCCGGGAATGCGGCTCGTATCCCACGGATTGCGCGCCGGCTTGAAGGCCGAGTTCTCGTTGGCCGAGCCCATGGCGAACTCGTCGCAGTTGAGCTTGCCCAAGGTCACTGCGCCTTGTTCGGCGAGCTTGGCGACCACGGTGCCGTCGAACGACGAGCGGTAGCCGTCGAGCATCTTCGAACCGGCCGTGGTGGGGAAATCCTTGGTGACGAAGATGTCCTTGTGGGCGATGGGCACGCCTTCGAGAACGCCGCCGGTACCGGCCGCCAGCCGCGCATCGGCGGCTTGGGCCTGGCGCAGGCTGACGTCGGCATCGGTGGCCAGGAACGCGCCGAGTTCGGCATGCTCGGCCATGCGGGCCATGAAGTGTTGGGTGGCTTCGACGGACGAGAGCTTGCGGTCGCGCAATTGCTGGGCCAGCTGGGCCACGGTGAGGTCGTGCAGGGCCGTATTCGTGTGGTTCGACATGTCTGTTTTCTGGGTCATCGCGCCGCGTTATTCGATCACTTTGGGAACGAGGAACAGGCCTCGCTCGACAGCCGGCGCCGTCTGCTGGTTGGCCTCGCGCTGGTTGGTCTCGCTGACCACGTCGTCGCGCAGCCGCAGCGTGATGTCGTGCATGACGGCCACGGGATGCGCCAGCGGTTCGATGCCGCTGGTGTCCACCGCGCGCATCTGCTCGACGATGTCGAAGAAGCCGTTGAGTTGCACCAGCAGCCGCGCGCTTTCAGCGGGCTGCAGTTCGAGCCGCGCCAGGTTGGCGATGCGGTCAAGTTCTTGGGAGTTCAAAGCCATAACGGAGGTATCAACAGGGGTGGCAACGGAGGTGTCGAAAAGTGCGTCGGCGCAGGCCGAAACGCATGTAAAAGTAAGGCCGTAGGCCCGCGCAAGCTAGTTATTCACAGGGGATGCGTTATTATCCCGCCTTTGGTGCAACAGCTGCGAAGTCGCGCATATTGGCACCGAAAACCCCTATTTTGACCCGTTTACAGCGGCGATGGCTGGCCGAGGCGCCTGTCATGCCCGAGAGGATTCTGCATGTTTGGAGCTTTTCGTCGGTACTTTTCTACCGACCTGGCCATTGACCTTGGCACCGCCAACACACTGATCTACGTACGCGACAAGGGCATCGTGCTCGACGAGCCGTCCGTAGTGGCCATCCGCCACGAGGGTGGCCCCCAAGGTAAAAAGACGATCCAGGCCGTCGGCAAGGAAGCCAAGGCGATGCTGGGCAAGGTGCCCGGCAACATCGAGGCCATTCGCCCGATGAAGGACGGCGTGATCGCCGACTTCACCGTCACCGAGCAGATGCTCAAGCAGTTCATCAAGATGGTTCACCCGCGTGGCGTGTTCCGTCCCAGCCCGCGCATCATCATCTGCGTGCCTTGCGGGTCCACCCAGGTCGAGCGCCGGGCCATCCGCGA
>JAQGMQ010000669.1 GCA_028292305.1 Rhodoferax sp. | reverse complement strand
ATTTTCCGCAAGGCCGCATGACTGACCACCGCATCAACCTGACGCTGTACAAACTCGCCAACATCATGGAAGGCGACCTGGTCGACGTGGTCGACGGGCTACGCTCAGCCCACGAAGCCGAGCAACTGGCGGATCTGGAAATCGGCGCCGCCGTGGTCCAGAATTGACCCGGTGTTCAGAGCTCGAGCGTGTAGATCTGCGCAGCCGCGCGCTCCTCGGGGTTGTGGCTGGACAGCGCCTGGAGCCAGGTCGCCTGGTTGCCGAGGTGTTCGGGCGTCAAGCCGCGGGTCATCACGGCAACCTCTTCGGACGATGCGTCGATGTCGGACATGTGCACGTGGTTGGCATCGAAAAAGCGAGCGATCATGCCGTCGCCGGCTTCGATCAGCACCAGGAATCTCACGGGTTTGCTTTGCATCGTCTTCTCTCTTTTTCGCTTTATTCGCGGATGAAATGAACAGCTTATTCGATTTGCATGTGCACGGGATTTCCAGGTGATGCCCCGCGCTGCGAAGCCGCTGGTTCGACTTTAAAACTGACTCTCGCCCACTGAAGGAAAACCATGGCACGCGCAATCAACAAAGGCCCCAAGCCCAGCGGCGGCTACGCCAAGGTGTCGTCGAAATCACTGAAGGACGCCCAGGAGAAAAGCGCCAAGCGACTCGCGCCCCGGCCTGAGTCCAGAGGCCTGGGCAAAGCCGCGCGGGCGCCGCAGCGCCAGGCGTCGGTGTATGCCGATGCCGCCAGCAGCCTGCACGCCGCGCTGCTGCGCGCCCAGAAACACGGCATCCCCAAACTTGACGCACGCATGCTGCTGTTGCACACGCTCGGCAAAGACGCGCTGGACGCGGCCTGGCTGGTCGCCCACGAACAAGACAGCCTGACGCCCCCCCAGGCGACCGACTATGCCACCGCCTGCGCGCGCCGCCGGGCCGGCGAGCCGGTGGCCTATATCGTCGGCTACAAGGAGTTTTACAGCTTGCGCCTGGCGGTCGACGCGCGCGTGCTCGACCCGCGGGACGACACCGAAACACTGGTGGATTGGGCGCTGGAGCACACCGCAACGCGCGTGCTGGACCTGGGCACGGGCAGCGGCGCCATCGCCTTGGCCATCAAGTCGAAAAAACCCGAACGGCAAGTCTTTGCGAGCGACGCGAGTGAGGGCGCGTTGGCAGTGGCCTCCGGCAATGCAGCAAGGCTCGGCTTGGCGGTGACCTTCAGCCAGGGCGACTGGTTGCAGCCGTTTGCCGCGCCGGCCGAGCAGGGCGCTGCCATGAAGACTTTCGACCTGATCGTCTCCAACCCGCCCTACATTGCCGAAGCCGACCCACACGTGGCCGCACTCGCACACGAGCCCCGCAGCGCACTGACTTCCGGCAGCGACGGACTCGACGACATCCGGCGCATCGTGGCCGAAGCGCCGGCGCATTTGAACGCGGGTGGCTGGCTGTTGCTGGAGCATGGACACGACCAAGCCGAGGCCGTGCGCGCGCTGCTGGCGCAGCGGGGGTTCGGCGACGTGCAGTCGCGCAAGGATCTTGCCGGGATCGAGCGCTGCAGCGGTGGGTCACGGCCGAGCTGACCGAGGGCTTGAAAACCCTGAAGAAGCCGCTACTTGATCCTTAGCGAAGGCGCACCGACCGCTTGCCCAGCGGCTGAAAAGCCCCGCGGCGCATCCGACGCGCATCACGCTGTTGCACACGCGAGGCGCAGGAGTGAAATAATCGCGTCATCTACAAAGTCATGGCGAGCTAGCCAATTAGGAGTTATTCAATGAGCGACGCACAACAACGCATCGACGCGCTGGTCAAGTCCAGCGACGTTTTGCTGTTCATGAAGGGCAATGCCAGCTTCCCGCAATGTGGCTTTTCGGGCCGCGCCATCCAGCTGCTGAAGGCATGCGGTGTGGACACCAAGGCGCTGAAGACGGTCAACGTGCTCGAAGACGACGGCATCCGCCAGGGCATCAAGGAATACAGCAACTGGCCGACCATTCCCCAGCTGTATGTGAAGGGCGAGTTCATCGGCGGCTCGGACATCATGATGGAGATGTATGAATCGGGCGAGCTGCAACAGGTGCTGGGCGCCACGACCTCCTGACTGTGCGGCCCTGATCAGGGCACAAGATTGAAAGTCCACGGTTCGCCATTTTGGCGGCGGTGGATTTCTGCGAAGACCCACCGCCGTCGATTTGAGGCTGTGGGTTTTTGCATTCCCGGGGGCGCGAATCCAGGCGGACATATGTCACATATCCGCGACATTCCACAAGACAAGTCGGTTGTGGGCTGGCACGGCTTATGCTGGAATGAAGCTGTGTTCGACCCAAGGAGATTTCAATGGAATCGCGTAGCCTTGTCCCACAAACGACGTCCTTCAACCTGCCGCTGGCCAGTGTCAGAAGCGTGTACCAAACCGTGGAAGTCGAACGCAAGCTCGCCAAACTTCCCGACAAGGAACACGAAAACCTGCGGACCACCTACGAGCGCATGCTCGAACGGGGGCCCGAACGTTTCCAGGTCAAACCATCGGGCGTGCCGCAAATGGCAAGCCTCTACCAAAGCCTGCCCAACTTCACCGAAGTCATCGACGATGTGCGCCGCCACGTGGCGCTGAGCCAGGACAGCCGAGACGGGCTCGAGGTCACGCCCATCCTGCTGCTCGGCCCGCCAGGCATTGGCAAGACCCATTTCGCCAAGAAGCTGGCCGACCTGCTGGGCACCGGCATGAGCCTCGTGCCCATGAGTTCCATGACGGCCGGCTGGTTGCTGTCGGGGTCAAGTTCGCAATGGAAAGGTGCCAAACCGGGCAAAGTGTTCGAAGCCTTGGTGGACGGCCAGTATGCCAACCCGGTGATCGTGGTTGACGAAATCGACAAGGCCAGCGCCGACGCCCAGTACGACCCGCTGGGCGCGTTGTACAGCCTGCTGGAGCACGACACGGCCAAGAACTTCACCGATGAATTCGCCGAGGTGGCGATCGACGCGAGCCAGGTGATCTGGATCACGACCGCCAACGACGAACGCAGCATCCCGGAACCGATTTTGAACCGCATGAATGTGTTCGAGATTGCACCGCCGACGTTCGACGCCGCACGCCAGATTGCCCGCAACCTGTACCGGTCGATTCTGGGCGAACACGGCTGGGGTGAACGTTTCGAGCCCGAGCCCGCCAGCGATCTGCTGGACCAGCTGGCCGAGCTGGCACCACGGGAAATGCGGCGGGCGCTGATGACCGGTTTCGGCAATGCGCGGCTTGAACACCGCGATGTGGTGCGCACCGAAGACCTGCCGCGCGCGGGCAGCGGCAAGACGCGGATGGGGTTCATGCAGTAAGCTCGCGCCGCCCGGGAAAGCCCTGTCGGTAATACCGGTGCGGGCGCGATCCGCCCGGTAAACTCAAGCAGTGTCGGCGTGTCTGCCGCGCCAACACTGCCTTCATGAATTTCACCTCCAGCCTGCTGCTCATCTTTGCGCTGATCGTCGCCAGCGGATTCTTTTCCATCGCCGAAATCTCACTGGCCGCTTCACGGCGGCTGCGCCTGCGCCAGATGGCCGACGAGGGCGATGCCCGCGCGGAACGCGTGATCCGCATCCAGGAACAGCCTGGCCACTATTTCACCGTGGTGCAGATCGGCCTCAACGCCGTGGCGATCTTGGGCGGCATCATCGGCGAAGGCACGCTGAGCCCGTGGCTCACCTTGTTCTTCGAGCTTTGGCTCAGCGCCGCCGCAGCCGAGACGGCGGGTTTTCTGACCTCGTTCCTGATCATCACCTCGCTCTTCATCCTGTTCGCCGACCTGTTCCCCAAACGCCTGGGCATGACCGCGCCCGAACACGCCGCGGTGTGGGTCGTGGGGCCTATGCAGACCTGCATGACCGCGCTGAAGCCTTTGGTATGGGTGTACAGCAAGGGC
>JAQGMQ010000914.1 GCA_028292305.1 Rhodoferax sp. | reverse complement strand
TGAAGGAGGACTATCTTTGGTCGCCGTCGCCATAGAAAGCGAATCGATCGATACAAGGACACACCCCAATACCAATCAAGAGCCTCACATGTCGGAACCTTTTCAAGGCGCAAGGCTTCAGGTCCGTGCTTTCCGACCCGATTGCGTCCTGGATACAAGTGGCGCGGAAGCAAATCTCGAATTAATAGGGCACTCACGGAATCACCTCGCCGAGCAAAGGCATTCGCTATCGAGGCGGTGTGATATCCGACGCCCGAAAGAAATCGAGCACCTGGACCCACGACCATCACCGCGTCGGACCCACTTCCGGACTTCACATGCCGCAGCCTGGCGGTCTGGTCTTCTTGTGGCCATATCTCTGTGGCCGCATCTGCGTCATCTGTGCCACCAGTCCCGAATCACCCGTTCGGCAGCCTTGCCCCTAGGCGAGTAGTTGGTGGCGTGGTCGCTTCCGTCGTCCGGCAGGGCGTTCCAGACCCACCAGTGGACCCCCTCCCACCACGGCTCGCCGCTGAAGGTCGCCAGCAGCGCTTGGTAGGCCGCCGCCTGCTCGCTCTCGCTGGGCGGCGTGCCGAGCATCCAGTCATTGGGAGCCGTGGTGGTCCCCTCCTGGCTCGTATAGCCCGCCTCGGTGAACAGGATCTTGCGGCCGTATCTCGCCGAACCTGCAGCCATCTCGGCCCGAATGGGCTCCCACGACTGCTGCAACACGGACACGTCGGTAGTGGGGGCCTCGCTCAGCGGAATGTAGGCGTCGATGCCGATCAAGTCGAGCGCATCCCAGAACGGGACGCGTGCGGCTTCGTCCGGTTCTGCCGCATACAATACGGTGCCGTGATACACAGCCCGCACTTCCTGAATCACCTGCAGCCAGCCGGGCCGATCGTCGGAGATCGAGGCTAACTCGCTGCCAACGGCGAACTGCTCGACCCCCAGCCGTTGCGCCATCGCCGCATAGTGGCTGATAAAGGCTGTGTACGAGGCGAACCAGGCCCCGTGATCGTCGGGGCGGATGGTGCTGCGACTGTCATTCGGCAAATAGAGATGCGGCGTGAGAAACACCTTCAACCCGTAGTTGTGAGCCAGCGCGATCGCCCGTTCCAGATGGTCATCGCTCACCGTCCCCGGCGTTCGGGCGATTGCGCTCGCGTTCCTCGCATTCTGGCCCCACGCGGGGGTGAACTGAACCCAAGTCGCGCCCACCTCCGCCATCTCGCCCAAGGACTGGGCTATCTGTGGGCCGTCATAGAGGGGATTCCAGATCAGCGCGAACCCACGTTGTGTTCCCCCGGCGTCGGCTACCGCACTACCAAAACCAGGAGACGGGCCGAGCATGATGGAGGCCGCCAGAAGTGAGACGACGACTACCCGACCGATCACCACGAACGTCCTCCACGGCCGGGGACGCGGGGTCGTCGTCACAACAGGTACTCCACTTGAGATGATCGTCAATTATGTCGATGGCGCCGTACGGCGATGCGGTTGCCGACCAGCAGACCGGAACGGATTCGCTTGGCATCGAGCCGCCACGAACTGTCACGGTCATGCACGTATGTCCGCGGGATGGCATGACGGCCGATGGCGGCCGACGGCAAGCCCGCGCACGCGTAGTCGAAACCTGCGGCCCGGACCGCCTTCACGACACGAGCGTCCAGATGCCCCCACGGATAGCAGAACCCTCGTATCTGCTGGCCGACCAGCTCCTGCAGGATAGCCCGGCTGCGTACCGTCTCTGCGCTGAGCCGTATGTCGTCGGCCTTGAGCAACGACACGTGATCCAGCCCGTGCGACGCGATCTCCATTCCGCTCAGGGCCGCTTGACACACTTGGTCGGCCGTCAGCAGGGCTTTGTAAGGGCCGGGCGAGTCCCATGCGTTGTGACCGCCGAGCCTGCCCGCAAGGACGAATGTGGTTGCGGTGAAACCGTATCGCTGGAGAACCGGCACAGCGTACGTGACGAAGTCCTGGTAGCCGTCGTCGAACGTCAACCCCACCATTCCACGACTCCGCCCGTCGGCCCTTGCGCTGAGCAGCTCGGCCATCGAGACTCCGCGTAGTCCACGACTGCGCAGCCAGCGCATGTGCCGCTCGAACCGCTGCGGCGTAATCGTCACCTCATGGGGATCCTCGTCGTAGGGCGAGACGGAGTGGTACATCAACACCAGCGGCATCTTGTCCAGTTCCGCCCGCATCTGCGGGCCCTCAGCTGTGGAACCCGTCATGTCCGCGCAACCTCTGCGTCAGCCAGAACGCGCAGATACACCTCGTCGATCCGGGGCATCACCTGCGACAGCGTGAAGCGCGCCGCCTTGGCCGGTCCGGCTGCGCCGAGCCGCGCCCGCAGCGGCTCGTCCTCGAGTAGGCACCGCAGCGCGCAGGCCAGTGCCTCGGCATCGCCGGGCGGCACGTGCAAACCCTCGACACCATCGGCGACCACATCCAGCAGACCACCGAGCGCCGAGACCACACACGGGGTCCCCGCCGCCAGACATTCCACAGCGACGAGCCCGAATCCCTCCGGCACCAGGCTGGGCACGACGCCAACGACGGCGTGCCGCAAGGCGGCGACCACCGCCGGATGCGGAACGTTAGTGACAACGACGACC
>JAQGMQ010000333.1 GCA_028292305.1 Rhodoferax sp. | reverse complement strand
CGCCACATCCTCGACACCGCCGACCAGTTCGTGTCGGTGAGCGAGCGCGACGTGAAGAAGGTGCCGCTCTTGCGCGGCAAGTCGATCTTCAACGTGTTCTTCGAGAATTCGACGCGCACGCGCACCACGTTCGAGATCGCGGCCAAGCGGCTGTCGGCCGATGTGATCAACCTGGACATCGCGCGTTCCAGTGCGGCCAAGGGCGAGTCGCTGCTGGACACCATCGCCAACCTTTCGGCGATGGCCGCCGACCTGTTCGTGGTGCGGCACAGCGAAAGCGGCGCGCCCTACCTGATCGCCCAGCACGTGGCCCCGCATGTCCACGTGATCAACGCCGGCGATGGGCGCCATGCGCACCCGACGCAGGGCCTGCTCGACATGTACACCATCAGGCACTACAAGAAGGACTTCAGCAACCTCACCGTGGCTATCGTCGGTGACGTGCTGCACTCGCGCGTGGCCCGCTCCGACATCCACGCCCTGACCACGCTGGGCTGCGCCGAGGTGCGCGTGGTCGGCCCCAAGACGCTGGTGCCGAGCGACATGGCGCAGATGGGCGTGCGCGTCTGCCACACGCTCGAAGAAGGCATCAAGGGCTGCGACGTGGTGATCATGCTGCGCCTGCAGAACGAACGCATGAGCGGCGCGCTGCTGCCATCGAGCCAGGAGTTCTTCAAGAGCTACGGCCTCACGCCCGAAAAGCTGGCGTTGGCCAATCCCGATGCCAGCGTGATGCACCCCGGGCCGATCAACCGCGGGGTCGAGATCGACTCGGCCGTGGTCGACGGGCGGCAGAGCGTGATCCTGCCGCAGGTGACATTCGGCATCGCGGTGCGCATGGCGGTGATGGGCATCGTGGCGGGCAATGAGGCGTGATCGAAGCGTGATGGAGGCGTGAAGCAAGCATGAAAATACTGATCAAGAACGGTCGGGTCATCAACCCGGCCACGCAATTCGACGCGGTGTGCGACATCGCCATCGCCTCGGGCCGCATCATCGGCATCCAGCACATCGGTGATGACTTCAAGCCCGGCAAGACCATCGACGCGACGGGCTGCATCGTGATGCCGGGCCTCGTCGACCTGGCGGTGCGTCTGCGCGAACCGGGCTACGAACACGAGGGCATGCTCGAGAGCGAAATGGCCGCGGCCGTGGCCGGTGGCGTGACCAGCGTGGTCTGCCCGCCCGACACCGACCCCGTGCTCGACGAGCCCGGGCTGGTCGAGATGCTGAAGTTCCGCGCCGAAAAGCTGCACCAGTCGCGGGTGTTCCCGCTGGGCGCGCTGACGCGGGGGCTGAAGGGGGCCGTGCTGACCGAAATGGTCGAGCTCACCGAAGCCGGCTGCGTGGGTTTCAGCCAGGCCGAGGTCGCGCTCGAAGACACACTGGTGCTGCAGCGCGCGCTGCAATACGCCAGCACTTTTGGCTACACCGTATGGCTGCGGCCACAGGATTTCCACTTGGGCAAGGGCGTGGTGGCAAGCGGGCCGCTGGCCACACGCATGGGCCTGAGCGGCGTGCCGGTGGCCGCCGAGACGATCGCGCTCTACACCATCTTCGAGCTGATGAAGGCTACCGGCGCACGGGTGCACCTGTGCCGCATCAGCAGCGCCGCGGGGCTGGAGCTGGTGCGCCAGGCCAAGCGAGACGGGCTGAAGCTGAGCTGCGACATCAGCATCAATTCGCTGGAACTGACCGACGCCGACATCGGCTATTTCGACAGCCGTGCGCGGCTCAACCCGCCGCTGCGCCAGCAGCGCGACCGTGACGCGCTGCGGGCCGGCCTGGCCGATGGCACGGTGGATGCGCTGGTGTCCGACCACACGCCCGTCGATGAAGACGCCAAGACCCTGCCGTTCGCCGAAGCCGAGCCGGGTGCCACCGGCCTCGAGCTGCTGCTGAGCCACGCGCTGAAATGGAGCCGGCAAGACGGCGTGCCGTTGGTCCGTGCCTTGTCGGTCGTCACCAGCGAGCCGGCGCGCGTGATCGGCAGCACGCTTGGTACCTTGCAGGCGAGCGTCGGCCAACTGGTGGAAGGCGGTGTCGCCGATGTCTGCATCTTCGACCCCGACGTCAGCTGGACCGTAGGACCGGACACCTTGCGCAGCCAGGGCAAATACACGCCGTTCTCGGGTTATGAATTGCCGGGCAGGGTGCGCGGCACGCTGGTCGGCGGGCACATCGCCTTCGAAGCCGGTCCGCGCGACTGAATCCTGCAAGACCCTGCACCGGCATGAGAGTTTTTCGCGCAGCGCGCAAACTGGCTTTGACGCTGAGGCATCTGGCGTCCGGGCTGTGGACCATCCACAGGCGCTTTCCCACGCTGGAGCAGGCCGAGAAGGAACGGCTGGTGCAGGCCTGGGCCCAGGACATGCTCGGGCTGATGCGCATCGCGCTGCATGTGAGCGGCCAGCCGCCGGCCCGCGGCCCGGTGCTGCTGGTGTCCAACCACATTTCGTGGCTCGACATCCTGGTGCTGCATGCGGCGGGTTATTGCCGTTTCGTCTCCAAGGCCGACATCAAGACCTGGCCCGTGGTCGGCACGCTGGCGACCGCGGCCGGCACCTTGTACATCGAACGAGAGTCGCGGCGCGACGCCATGCGGGTAGTGCACCACATGACGGAACACCTGCGCACCGGTGACGTCGTGGCGGTGTTTCCCGAGGGCACGACGGGTGACGGCATCACCTTGCTGCCGTTCCACGCCAACCTGCTGCAGGCGGCCATTGCCGCGGATGTGCCGGCGCTGCCGGTGGCGCTGCGTTTCATCGATGGCCGCACGGGCAAGACGAGTTTCGCACCGAGCTTCGTGGGTGACGAGACGTTGGTGGGGTCGCTGTGGCGCACGCTGTCGACGAACAGCCTGGTCGCCGAGGTGAACTATGGCGAAGCGCAGCACGCCGAGGGGCGCGGGCGCCGCGAATGGGCGGCCGATTTGCAGCAGGTGGTGAACCGGCTGCGCACGGCGCAAGCGGTGCCGACCGGGCCCGCGCCGCTGCGGGGCGAGGCCGGCGGCTAGTCCTGCATCAGCGGCTCAGCTTCAGCGGCTTGCCGAGCGCGAACACCGAATTCGGCGCGGTCACGGCGAATGGCCTTGGCTTGGCGCGTGAGAATAACGAACGCTTGGCCGTTTCCGGCTCGACCACGACGCCCTTGGCGAGCTGCTCGATCACCAGGCTCTTCAGCGAAATGCCCTGCATGTATTCGAGCATGTTGACGCTGAGCTTGTCCCACACATCGCTCGCCATGACCTGGCCGTTGGCGCGGCCCACGCCCCGGCGCGCCGGGCGGCTGTGCGATTCGACGGCGAGGATGATGTCGGCCACGCTGATGGCCGCGGGCTTGCGGCCCAGGGTGTAGCCGCCGCCGGGGCCGCGGATGCTTTCGACCAGGCCTGCACGGCGCAGGTCGCTGAACATCTGTTCCAGGTACGACAGAGAAATCTGCTGGCGGCCGCTGATGGCGGACAAGGTCACCGCGCTGCGGTTTTCCCGCAGCGCCAGATCCATCATCGCCGTGATGGCGAACCGCCCTTTGGTGGTCAAGCGCATGGTGAGCTCCTTTGCTGGCATTGTGTCATGCCGCTAATCTAAGGCTTTTGATACTTCGCGTATATTCGTTTTTGTTGATAAAACCATGCGCAAAAAACTGAGTATCAAGCGAACAGTGACGACACCGTGAACTTCAAACATCTGCGTTATTTTTGGGTGGTGGCCAAGGCCGGCGGCGTGATGCGCGCCAGCGAGCAGCTGCACACCACGCCACAGACCTTGTCGGGCCAGATCAAGCTGCTGGAAGACTGGCTGGGCCACAAGCTGTTTCGCAAAAACGGGCGGCGGCTTGAATTGACCGAAGAAGGCCGCGTGGCGCTGCGTTACGCCGATGAAATCTTCACGCTCGGGGCCGAGCTGGAAGGCTCGGTACGGCACGCCCGCGCGGGGGCCGCGTCGCTCGATTTCCGGGTGGGCGTGGCCGACTCGGTGGCCAAATCCGTGGCCTACCACTTGCTCGAGCCAGCGCTGGCCGTGTCGGACAACGTGCGCATGATCTGCCATGAGGGCAAGTTCGACGACCTGCTGGCGCAGTTGGCGCTGCACCGGCTCGACCTCGTCATCGCCGACGAGCGCATGTCGAAGAACGTGAGCGTGAAGGCCTTCAACCACGCGCTGGGTTCGAGCGCCATGAGTTTTTTTTGCGCGCCGGCGCTGAAGGCCGGCCTGGCGGGCGACTTCCCGGCCTGCCTGAACGATGCGCCGATGTTGATCCAGGGCGCGGCTTCGTCGGTGCGCCAGCAGTTCGACCACTGGGTGACGATCAACCAGCTGCGTCCACGCATCGTGGCCGAGTTCGACGACAGCGCGTTGATGAACGCCTTCGGCCGCGAAGGGCGCGGGGTGTTCATGTCGCCCTCGGTGCTGGAGGCCGAGATCCGGTCGCAGTTCGGCGTCGAGGTGATCGGGCACACGGCCGATCTGGTCGAGGAATTCTTTGCCATCTCGGTGGAGCGCCGCATCACCCATCC
>JAQGMQ010000300.1 GCA_028292305.1 Rhodoferax sp. | reverse complement strand
ACGATGCAGTCGTTCCAGCGCGCGAACTCGGCGAACGCGTCGCGGTATTCGGTGAAGGCCCGGCCCGTACCGTGCACCACCACCACCAGCGCCTTGGGGTGCCGCTCGTTGCCCGAGCGGTGCGGTGCGTACGTGCAATAGGAAAAGCGGGGGTCGGCGCGCGACGCGAAGATGGTGCTGTGGCCCAGGTCGTAGATGGCTTCGGCGCGCATCTCGCCGAAGCTGATGTCGACGGCTGGTGTTTCAGGGACGGAAGGCAGAGCGGACATGGACAAAAACCTTGAAGTGGAAGCAACGGTCAACCGGTACGGGACAGGGTCGGTCACCCCGTCGTCAGCGCATTGTTGGCCATCCAATCTAAAAAATATATCCATATTTTGTTTTGGAATGCTAAAGTTATTCTTTAGTTTTTCATGCGCCTGTCATGGCGCTGGCCCATGAGCACGATCCGGTTTCTGCGCACTTTTCTCGTTGTGGCCCAGGAGGGCTCGTTTGCCGGCGCCTCCGAGCGTGTGGCCCTGACGCAGGCAGCCGTCGGCCTGCAGATGCGCGCGCTGGAGGCCGAGCTGAAGACCAGTCTGTTCGAGCGCTCGGGCCGGGGCGTGTTGCTGTCGGCGGCGGGCCGGGCGCTGATCGCCCATGCCGAAAAACTCATCGCCAGCTACGAGCAGATGCGCGAAGGGCTGGAACAAGGCAGCGACATCGCCGGCACGGTGACAGTCGGCTCCACGGTGTCGGCGATGGGTCTGCTGTCCAACACCGTGGTCGCCATGAAGTCACGCTTCCCGCGTCTCAACGTGCGCCTGCTGGTGCAGGACTCGAGCGGCCTGGCCCAGAGCGTGGTGCGCGGCGACCTGGACGCGGCTGTGCTGATCGAAGGCAATCCGATGGAACGCCAGGGCCTGCTGTGGACGCCGCTCTACGTGGAGCCGCTGACACTGGTGGCCAGTTCGCTGGTGGCCGCGCACGACAGCGACATCAAGAACCTGCTGCGCGAAAACCCGTTCCTGCGTTTTGACCGCCGCACCCCGACCGGCATTCGCATCGAGCAGACCTTGCGCAAGCTGGGCCTGATGCCGCAGGATTTTCTGGAGCTGAGCTCGGTGTCGAGCATCGTCGACCTGGTGCGGCAAAACGTCGGCGTGACGCTGGTGCCGCACTGGCGCAACGCCGACTGGGTGAACGACCCGACCCTGCGTGTGTTGCCCCTGCCCGGCCGCCCCGCCACCCGGCAGGTCGGCATGCTGGAGCACGGGCGGCGCGAACACATCACCACGGTGATTCGGTTGCAGCTGATGGCGCTGCTGGCCACCAAGAGATCCCGCGCGCACGAGTGATCGCGTGCGGCTGCCGGTCGGCCTGATGGTCAGCGCACAGCGCCTGCACAAGTCAAAGCAAATATTTATCGTATGCAATCTATTGTTTGTGATTGCTTGGTAAACTTTTCGCTTTGAGGTGGGCCAACAGGCACCACAAGCTTATGAACCCACTCCTCAGCGGTCATCAGTTGGACGCCTACCTCGACGAGGCAGAACATGCCGAACAGCGCCAAAAGGAGGCGGAAGTCGCCGACGACCTTCGCCAGTCCGCCCTGTTGGCCCTGTTGCACCGCCAGCCCTGCAAGGCCGACACGGTGCTGGCGGTGCGGCGGCTACACCGGCTGTGGCTGCGTGCCGGAGATGCCGACGCGGCTCTACGGGTCTTGAGCGACGACGGCGCACAAGTGACGACCACGCTGCCGGCCGATGAGTTGCCTCGCGCGCGCGTGAGTCTTTCTTTCTGGCGGATAGAAGTCCTGCAGACCGCAACGGCTGGCGCGGCGCTGGGCGAGGCCATGGCGCACACCGAGCAATTGCTCACCGAGCAGGGCGCGTCCGATACTGCCGATGACGCCTGGGCGCACCTGGCCCGGCTGGCACAGCGGTCGGATGACCACAACGCTGTTCGACGTTGCGCTGCGGCCCGCCACAAGCTCAGGGTGGGCCAGGCAGACCGGGCGCGCTACCGTGCCTGGGACGACAGCATGCTGGCGCTGCGCATGGCCGAGAGTTATGCGGCCGAGCCCAACCCCGAGCACGCGCGGCTCTCGATGCGGGTGGCCATCAATGCGTTGGCTGGCGCCGCGCCCGACCAGGACGTGGACCACGAAGACTGGTTGAAGCTTGGCCAGTCGGTGGTGGCCGTGGCGCCCGACCTCATGGGCACGGTCGTCAATGGCGCCCGCGCCTGCGTGGTCAAGCTCGCCAAGCCGCTGTCGCCCGCGCGTTGGCGCGACGTCGAAGTGCGGCTGGCCCGTCTGGAAGCCCTGGCCTATCAGCGGCAGGGCCAACTGGACCAGGCGCTGGCCAAGGCCGTGCAGGGCCGCTTCTCCCTGCAGCACGACGAGGACGACGGCTTCAGTGCGCTGGTGCTGGCGTGGCTGGTGCAGGCCGGCCGCACCGAGCAGGCAGCGCGCCTCGCGTTCGAATGTGTGCTCAACGAGCGCCCTGGCTCCAAGTTCGCCGCCTGTGAATTGGCCACCGCGCGCATGGCCGATGCCACTGACCTGGACTTCCATTGGCCGCTGGTGCTGGCCTGCGCCGCCAGCGCCGACCAGACGCAATGGGTTTGCCAGGGCGAAGAGCCATCGGCATTTGTGCAGCGTCAGCTGGCGCTGGCTGAATCACGTTCGCCCCGGCACCCCGCCATCCGATTGGTGTCAGCGCTGCAGGTCATGGACGCACACCAGGACTATGCCCAGGCGCTGCCTTTGCTCGAAGCGGCCATGCAATGGCCAGACCTGACGGGCAGCGACGCCATCGAGCGGTTGTGGCGCTGCCGCATGCAGGTGTATGGCGTCGCCAAGGCACTCGACATGCCTTTTGTCGACTCGGCGTCGGCAGGTTGGTGCTACAACGTCGCCGCCCATCTCGGCCAGCACATGCGCCAGTCTCTGCCGGAGGGCACAGCCTGGCCCGACGCGCGGGTGGACCAACTGGCGGCCCGTTACTACGAACGAGGGCTGGCGAAATACGAAGCCTTTTTCGCCACCGGGCAGGGCTTCTTCAAGGATGGCGACATCCACGGTTATTCGATGCTCTGCAACAACCTGGCAATTCACTACCGTCAGCCTCTGGAAGACTACGACCAGGCCATCGCGCTGCACCACAGGGGTATTGGCGCCAGCCCTTTTGCCGAGCATTACAGCGGGCTGCGGCAGTGTTATCAATCGGCGGGCAACGACGTCGAATTCGTGCGCGCCGCGGACCGGCTTTGGCACTTTGTCAGCGACCACGGTTTCAGCCGGCATTCCCCCTGCGATTACGTCGATGACGCCGCACAAGCGCTGGGCCGCCTGGACCGGTACCCCGAAATCAGCATCTGGCTGCAGCGTCTGGACGAATGGTGGCAGACGCTCGATGAGGACGAGCAGGCCGAATCGGAGCATGCCTATCTGGACTCGCTCGTGATCACCCTGGTTACCCTGGCCGACTCCCAGCCGGAAGACGCGCTGGCCCGCTTGCAACCCGCGCTGCCCAGGCTGGGCGAGGTCGGTGTACAGGGGCTCAGCAGGGTCGTCGCGCTGGTGCTGGAACGCGCCGGGCAATGCCAGGCCGCGGTCGATTGGTACCAGTCCTCGTTGACCTTGAAGCAGCGCGACGGCGAGCACGACCGCATGCAGCACGACGAGGCCAAGAAGGGCATCAAGCGCTGCCAGCAGGCGCTGCGATCCGGCCGGCCGTGGTGGCGCTTCGGTACCTGAACATGGCCAGCGCGATGAGCGAAAGCCGCAGCGCCTATGCGCCGCGCGATGTACTGAACGCGCCGGCCATCAGCGCCGGCATTGGTCGCCGCAGCCGTGAGCGGAATGATCCCGAAGCGGTGGCCGCATGGCTGGCCAACCATTTCTACCGGCATGTCGTCGGCAATCTGCAGGCGGCGGAACCTGCGCTGCAGGCAATCACCTCGTTGGCGCAGGCGGCCAGATGGTTCAGCCCGGCGCCCGTGCCGGGCTGGGTGGCCCAGAAGCTTAAAAACCCCTCGCCCGCCGCATCGCTGTGGTGGGTCGATCCTGCCGGGGCCGAGGTGCTTGCGCTCGAGTCGCGGCTGGTGGAGTTTCTGGGCTCGCGCCAGGGTACCGCACTCGAAGGCAAGCTGATGCGGGTGAATTGTCCGCAGGCACTGGCCTTGTCGGCTGCGGAGCATGCGGCCATCGAAAGCGATTTGGCCACCGGTTGGCGCGAGCACCAGCCCACCGCGGTGCAGCAGGTAGGGCACCCCAGCGCGGCGCAGGGCAGCTTTGTGGAGCTGCTGCGCGATAGCCCCGCGCTGCGAGCGGAGATGGCTTTCGAGAGCCAGTCGATGCGGCACTGCCTCGGCCAGTTCAGCGACCGGCGCCTCCTGCAAGGCGGCTACGGTGGGCACTATGCCGATGCTTGCGAAGCCGGCAAGCTGCGTCTTTTCAGCTACCGCACCGGGTCGAACCAGCCCCACATCACCATCAGCGCCAACGTGCTGGACGACGGGCGCCTGGCCATCGACCAGATCAAGGGCAAACAGAACCGGCCGCCCATCGCGCGTTACGGGGCCGAGGTGCAGGCCTTCCTGAATTTCCTGCCGACCGATGACCACACGTCGCCCGACGCCGCCGCGATGGGCCTGGTGCGCCTGGCCGGCGGCTGGCGGCATGTGTCGCAACTGGACGATCCGGCCGACCAGCTGCAGGCGGCGCACTGGTATCCAGCCCTGGTGCGCGACATGCCGCGGCCTTCGGTGCTGGTGCAGTGGCTGGTTGCGGCGCGGCAACCTGCGCTGTTGCGCGGCTTGGCGCTGGCCAGCCACGTGGCCGCCGCCCTGGAGCCACCGCAGTGAGCTGGCTCGGCATCTTCTTGTTGGCCTGGCTGCTGGGCCGCTGCATCGACTTGCTCCAGCGTCGCAGGCGCCGGCCCGCGGCATTGGTCTACGGCTTCGGCACGCGGCAGAACGCCCTGCTGGCGCTGGCCCATCCCGTGGCGCTTTTGCGAGCGCCCCTGGTGTTCGCCAGGCCCGCCGGCGGGCCGTCCGCAATGGCGGACCCAAGCGCGCTGCGCACACCGCTGCTGCACATGTTCGGCCTGCGCAGTGACATGGACGATGCCCAGATCCGCGCGGCGCTGACCACGCGGCTGCGTGCCCACTGGTACACGTTCGACCTGGATGCCTTGCGGCCGCAGGACGACCCGCGCGACGCCATGGCATTTGCCTGCGCACGGCTGGCGTTTTCAGTGCGGGCCGCCGCGCTGCTGGGCTGGCTGGACGAGGCCACGCAATGGCATGTGCTGGGGCAGAACGCACTGCGGGCGCAGGACTGTTTCAACGGGTGGCTCGACTACGGCACGGCCTGGGCGCGCGGGCGCCAGCAGTGGGTCGCGCGGGCCAGGGCCGACAGCCTGGGTGTGTCTTTCAGCGAGGCACAGGTCGAAGCCTGGGTCGCCGATGCCGCACACCCATGGCACCAGCAGCCCTGGTTCATGGCGGCAGATTGAGCCGCGGCCAGGTCAACGCTTTGCAGGGCGGCGCCGTCACCGCGCCAGCCTCACCCCGGCGGCAGCAACCGCCCCGCAATCGCCGTGGCCGCCGAACGTGTCTCCACCCCCAGCTTTTCGAAGATGTGCTCCAGGTGTTTGTTCACCGTGCGCGGGCTCATGCCCAAAATTTCGGCGATGTCGCGGTTGGTCTTGCCCTTGGCCAGCCACGACAACACCTCGGTCTCGCGCGGCGTGAGCGGCACGTCGGGCTGGCGTGGCGCGGCCACGGCGTCGGCGGCGGCCACGCTGAGCAGCAGCGTGGCCTCGGAGAACC
>JAQGMQ010000277.1 GCA_028292305.1 Rhodoferax sp. | reverse complement strand
GGGCTGCGTCTCCCACATGCCTTCGATGGCGGCGAGCTTCATCTTCTGTTGCTCGGTGGAGAGGTAGCCGCTATCATCGCCGAGCACCGCCACCGACAGCGCGGCGGCCAGGCCGAACGAAGCCGCCACCGTCATCGAGCGTTTGGCCAGCGCCAGGTGACGGCCCTTCAGCACGTACCAGGCCGAGACCCCCAGCACGAAGATCGAGGCACACACATAACCGGCCGACACGGTGTGCACGAACTTGGCCTGCGCCACCGGGTTGGTGAGCACGGCGGCGAAGTCCGTCACCTCCATGCGCATGGTCTGCGGGTTGAAGGCCGAGCCGACCGGGTTCTGCATCCAGCCGTTGGCGATCAGAATCCACAACGCCGAGAAGTTGGAGCCGATGGCCACGGCCCATGTCGCCACCAGATGACCGGTCGTCGAGAGCTTGTCCCAGCCGAAGAAGAACAGGCCGACGAAGGTGGCCTCCAGGAAGAACGCCATCAGCCCCTCGATGGCCAGCGGCGCGCCGAAGATGTCGCCGACGTAGTGGCTGTAGTAGCTCCAGTTCATGCCGAACTGGAATTCCATCACCACGCCGGTGGCCACACCCATGGCGAAGTTGATGCCGAACAGCGTGCCCCAGAACTTGGTCATGTCGCGCCAGATGACGCGGCCGGTCATCACGTAGACCGTCTCCATGATGGCGATCAGCACCGACAGCCCCAACGTGAGCGGCACGAACAAGAAGTGGTACAGGGCGGTGGCTGCGAACTGCAGCCGCGATAAGGAAACGATGTCGAGTTCCATGGGGTTCCTTTGCTTTTCTTGAAAATCAGTCGGGACGCAGGCGGCGCAGCGCGGCGTCGAAGCCCGCGTCACCGCGGCGCAGGTCGGCCACGATGCGGCCCTGCTGCAGACACACCAGGCGGTCGGCCAGCGCGGCCTCGCGGCGGATATGGGTGGCGAAGACCAGGGTCCGGCGGGGCTTGCCCATGGCCTCTTCCGCAAGATGTGCGAGACGGGCCAGCACGTCGCGGGCGGTGGCGGCGTCGAGCCCTTCGGTCGGCTCGTCGAGCAGCCACAGCGGCACGTCGCGCAACAGCAGCCGCGCCAGCGCCAACCGCCGCGCCTGCCCGCCCGACAAGCCAAGCCCGCCTTCGCCCAGCAAGGTGGACAGGCCGGCCGGCAGCCGTTGCACGTCATCGGCCAGCCCCGCGGCATGGAGCGCCTGCCCGAGCCGCAGGTCGGTGGCAAGTGGATCGGCCAGCCGCAGGTTGTCGCGCAGGCTGTCCTGGAACAGCTCGGTACGTTGCGTGAGCAGGCTGCAACGCGGCGCCAGCACCACGCCCGACTGCGCGGTGAGGTCGCCGGCCAGCAGCGCCAGCAAGGTCGATTTGCCGGCACCGCTCGGGCCGACCAGGGCCACACGTTCACCGGCGGCGATGCGCAGGCCGATGTCGCGCAGCACGGGCGGGCCGCCGTCCACGCCCGCGGGGTGTGCGAAGACGTGGTCGAGCCGCACCACCGAGGCATCGGGGTGTGGCGCCGGATTTTCATCGCCAGGATGCCCGGCAGGCTGCCGGTGCGGCGCCAACCGGCGCGCCGCCAGCACCGTGCGGCCGAGTTCCAGCGCGCCCCGGCGCAAGGCGGTGAAGGGCTCTGCCGCGCTCAGCACCAGCAGCACGGCCAGTGCAGCCACCGGCACGCCGATGCTGTGCTCCTCCACCAGCGCAGCCACGGCCAGCAGGGTGGCGCACAGGGCGGCGCTGCCGATGGCGCCGAAGCCGAACACGGCCCGCGTCTCGCGCTGGTTCAACGCGTCGTCGGCCCGCGCCAGGTGCGCATCGGCCACGGCCATGGCGCTGCGTTGCGCGTCCAGCCTGCCGGCCATGGCCAGCTCGGTCTGGCCGGCGACCAGGTCCACTGTGCGCGCCCGCAGTGCTTCCATGGCGTAGGCGCGGCGGCGGGCCGGGCGTTGCGCCGCGCGGGCCACAACCCAGGCCAGGCCGAGCCCCGCCAACAACAGCCAGGCGGTGACGGCGAGCGCAAGTCTTCCGTCGATGACCAACAAGGCCAGGCCCGCTGCCGAGGCCGCGGCGATGGCCGTGCCCAGCGGCACCCACACCCGCAGGTAGGCGGCATCCAGCGCGTCGATGTCGGCCGTCAGGCGGAACAGCAATTTGGCCGGCCGTAGCATCAGGCGGCGCGCGGCATCAGGCCGGGCCCAGCCGCGGAACAGGCGTTCGCGCAGCGCCGACAGCACGGCCAAGGTGGCGTCGTGGGTGACCAGCCGCTCGGCGTAACGCGAGCCGCTGCGGCCCAACGCCAACAGGCGGATGCCGGCCGACGGCGCGAACACGTCGAAGGCCCAGGCGGTGGCCGCGCTGGCCCCGGCGATGGCCGTGGCGGTGATGAACCAGCCCGAGAGCCCGAGCAACAGCATGCCGACCAGGCTGGTGGCCGCGGCCAGGGCCGCGCCGGCCCACAGTTGCGCGCCGCGTTCGGCATGGAACAGGCGCAGCACGGGCGTGAGTTCACGCAGCATCTTCATGAGGTCGCCTCGCTGTCGGCTTGCAGGGCACGGGCCGCGGCCACGTCGTCCAGGCGCACGCTGCGGTGCAGCCGCGCGGCCAGCACCGGGTCGTGGGTGGCGACCAGCATGGTCTTGCCCTCGGCCAATTGCAGCAGGGCTTCGGTCACCTCGTCGGCGGTGGCGCGGTCCAGGTGGGCCGTGGGTTCGTCGACCAGCAGCAGGTCGGCCTGCGGCTGCACCACCGCGCGCGCCAGCGCCAGCCGCACGGCCTCCCCGCCCGACAGGCCGGTGCCGCCCTCGCCCAGAGCGGCGCCCGCATGCGCCTGCACCGTGGCACCGAGCGCGGTGAACCACAGCGCCGTGCGCACCTCGGCCGCGCCGACGCCGGGCCGGCCGAGCGACACGTTGGCCTGCACCGTGCCGGCGAAGATGTGCGGCTTCTGGCCGAGCCAGGCCATGCGCTGGCGCAAGCTTGAAGCGCTGGTGTCGTCGAGGGGCTGGCCGCCGATGACGATGCGGCCGGCCTGCAACGGCGCCA
>JAQGMQ010000276.1 GCA_028292305.1 Rhodoferax sp. | reverse complement strand
AACGACGACATGCAGCAGCAGGTCTCGCAGACGGACGCCGCCCTCGCCAGCGGCGCTGCCGGCATCATCCTGATCGCCGTCGACCCCCTGCGCTCGGCCAGCATCCTTGCCAAGGCGGAAGGCGATGGTGTTCCGGTTGTGACCTATGCGCACGATCCGGGCGAGGGCCCGGTCGCCTATCACGTATCCGTGCCGTTCGCCGATATCGGCGAGGCGCAGGCCAAGTACCTGGTCGAACATCTGCCGCAACACCGGCCTGTGCGACTGGCCTACATGCTCGGCGATCCAAAGTTCGCGTTTTACAGCGAGCAGATGAAGGGCTTTGACCACTACATCGCACCGCTCGTGGCGGACGGCACCATCAAGATTGTCTGCCGGGCCGACGCGCTGCTTTACCTCGCGGTCAACGCGCAGAAGAACATGGAGCAATGCCTGACCCAGACCAACAACGAGGTCGATGGCGCCGTGGTGATGAACGACGACACGGGCGGTGGTGTGATCGCCGCCCTGACCGGCCAGGGCCTGGTCGGCAAGGTCGAACTGTTTGGAGGTTACGATGCCACTCTCGAAGGCGTCCAGCGTGTTCTGGCCGGCTGGCAGGCCGCCGACATGTCGCCACCCTATGCCGGGATGGCGGACGCTGCCGTGACGCTCGTCCTGGCCGCCGCCCGTGGCGAGCAGCCGCCCGCCGGCCTGGTCAATGGCACCTGGGACAACAAATTCGTGAAGGGTGGCGTGCCGGCTCACTTTGCGCCGAACGTCTTCATCACCGCTGACAACGTTCAGAAGACCGTTGTCGATGCCGGGCTCTATACCAAGGAGCAGCTCTGCACCGGCATTGCGGCCAAGTCCGATTTCTGCACCAAATAGAGCGTCAGGCGCTGCCGTCCCATGCGGTAGCGCCTTGTCGGCTTGTCTCGAAGGCATGCGATGACCAGATCAGATCCACCCATTCTCGAAATCCGGAATGTTTCAAAACACTTCGGCGCCATATCCGCGCTGACGGACGTGTCGTTCAGCGTCTGGCCCGGCGAGGTCGTTGCCCTGGTGGGCGACAATGGCGCCGGCAAATCGACGCTGGTCAAGATCATCTCCGGCATTCAGTCGCCCAGCGACGGAGAGATCTTCTGCGCCGGCCTCGGCGTCGCGCTGCGATCGCCGAACGACGCCGGCCATGCCGGCATCCAGACCGTCTACCAGGACCTGGCACTGTGCGATAACCTCGACACCGTTCAAAATCTCTTCCTCGGGCGCGAGTTGCACAATCCCTGGTACCTCGGCCGGCGTCTCCAGCGCGGCGCGATGGAAGCGCGGGCCCGAGAGATTCTGGCCAGCCTCGATGTCAAGATCCGTGACGTCAACAACCCCATCAGTTCGCTCTCCGGTGGCCAGCGGCAGTCGGTCGCCATCTGCCGCTCCATCCTCAGTGACCCCAGGATCGTCTTGCTCGATGAGCCGACAGCGGCATTGGGCGTTGCCCAGCGCAAGCAGGTTCTGGCGCTGATTGACCGGCTGCGAGAGCAGGGGCGAGCCGTCGTCGTGGTGTCTCACGATCTGGGCGACGTGCAGCAGGTGGCCGACCGTGTCGTCGTGCTGCGGCTTGGCAGGAAAGTCGCCGAAGTCTCTCGTGGCGGCTACACCCGGGAGGATCTTGTCGGGGCGATCACTGGCGTGATGGACGCCGCCACCCTCGCTTCCACCCGCAACGGTAGGGAGAATCTTCATGTCTAGCGTTGCCGACGGTCCTACCATTGCCACTCCCAAGACAAGTGTGCACCACGCGATGAACACGCAATACGTCCTCGAAGCGCTCGCCGGAAAATGGCGCATGGTGCCGGTGCTTATCGTGCTTGCCGTCATCTGGGCGTACTTCTATTCGGCCAATCCCCTATTTCTCAGTCCACGCAATCTCTCGAACCTGTCGCTGCAGATCGTGGTCACCGGCACGCTGGCGCTTGGCCTGATGTTTGTCCTGGTGATCGGGGAGATCGATCTGTCGGTCGCGGCCGTCGGTGCAGTTTCGGCCGCGATCGCTGCGGGTCTGGCGGTGAACTCAGGCGTGGATGCGACGCTCGCCATTGCCCTCGGTCTGCTGACAGGAGGTCTGATAGGAGGCGTTCAAGGCGTGATCGTCACGATCTTTCGAGCACCGGCATTCATCGTGACATTGGGCGTATCCATGATCTTGCAGGGCGTGCTGCTCGATTTGCTGCCGCCAGGATCGAATCTGATCTCACTGGTCGGCCAGCCGATGGGCACGATCTTCTCCCTCTACATGCCGCCGCTGGCGAGCTATGCCATCCTGGCCGGCGTTGTCGTCATCTTCGCCATCCTGTGCCTCCAGACCCACGTGACACGGGTCTCGCGTTCGATCGTCTCCAACCTGGGAACCAGCGTCATCGTACCGGTCGTCCTGCTTGCGGTCGTGGGCACGGCGACCGTGCTGGTGTTCGACGCCTATCGCGGCGTGCCCGTCATGGTCGCATTCCTGCTCTGCCTGTTGGGGGTCTTCGCCTACATCACGACGCAGACGCGTTTCGGCCTCCATCTGTTCGCTGTCGGCGCCAACTCAGAGGCCGTTCGCCGCTCGGGCATCTCGGTGAACGGGCTCAAGATCACCGCGTTTGTGCTGACAGGCATGTTCGCAGCACTTGCGGGCATGATGGCGGCCGGCCGCGTCCTCGGCGTGTCGCCGGACTCGGCCGACACCACCTTGCTGCTTGAAGCGATTGCCGCGGCTGTGATCGGGGGCGTAAGCCTGTTTGGCGGACGAGGATCCGTCTGGGCAGCTCTCACCGGTGCGCTGGTAATGGGCAGTGTTTCGAACGGCATGCTGCTCATCAACGCAACGACCCAGACCCGGCTCGAGGTGCAGGGCGCTATCCTGGTGCTGGCGGTGGTCCTCGATGCGCTGTTGAGCCGGCGCGCGACGCGCCGTTAGAGGAATTCAAGGAAAAGTGTGAAACGGTTTTCCCGGGAAAGCGCTCAGCGCTTTCCCTAGGAATTGCGTCAAAACAACGAGATAGAGCGGGTGACGTTTCCCTGAAACGATGAACTGCTCAAGACGACGACGGTTTTGGTCGGCGAAGAAATGGATCTTCGCCGACCTTCTCACTTCACGAAGATACGTGCCGTCTGTTCCGCGGTGCGTTTTGCCTCGGCGCGCAGCCATGAGCGCATTTTTTGCACGGCGACCTTGCTGCGCTTTGTGCGCGGGTAGATGAGGAAGTAGCTCCATGGCGAGCGGACCGGCACGTCGTGCAGCGGCACGAACCGTCCCGACGTCAATTCCTCCAGCACCATGAAAGGCGGCATCAGGATTGGGCCCAGGCCCGCCAGCGCCGCCTCGATTCCCATCTG
>JAQGMQ010000264.1 GCA_028292305.1 Rhodoferax sp. | reverse complement strand
GGTGGTGCGCGAGTCGGGCGGCGACTTCTCGGCCGTCACCGGCGGCACCCGCGTGCTGTCGGACTGGTTGGTGGTGCGCATCTCGGTGAACCCGGGCGAGTCCTTCCTCGACCGCATGATCGGCATGGTCGAGGCGGCCAAGCGCCAGAAGACGCCGAACGAGATCGCGCTGACGATCCTGCTGGTGGCCTTGACCATCGTGTTCCTGGTCGTCACCGTCACGCTGTTGCCGTTCTCGATCTTCAGTGTGGAGGCCGCGCAATCGGGCACGGTGGTGAGCCTCACCGCGCTGGTGGCGCTGCTGGTGTGCCTGATCCCCACCACCATCGGCGGCCTGATGTCGGCCGTGGGCGTGGCCGGCATGAGCCGCATGATGCAGGCCAACGTGATCGCCACCTCGGGCCGCGCGGTGGAAGCCGCGGGCGACGTGGACGTGCTGCTGCTCGACAAGACCGGCACCATCACCCACGGCAACCGCCAGGCGACCAGCTTTCTGCCCGCCCCCGGCGTGACGCTGGCCCGGCTCGGCGCGCTGGCCATGCAGTCATCACTGGCTGACGAAACCCCGGAAGGCCGCAGCATCGTGGCGCTGGCGCAGAAGGCCGGGCATACGCAGCCACTGCTGGGCGAGGCCACGGAAATCGCGTTCACGGCGCAGACGCGCATGAGCGGTGTCGATCTGCAGCAGCCCGACGGCAGTCTGCGCCAGCTGCGCAAGGGCGCGGTCGACGCGGTGCGCAAACACGTGGAAGCCCACGGCGGCGCCATGCCGGCAGAGCTCACGCGGGCCGCCGAAGAGGTGTCGCGCCGCGGCAGCACGCCGCTGGCGGTGAGCGAAGGCAACCAGGTGCTGGGCATCGTCGAGCTGAAGGACATCGTCAAGACCGGCATCAAGGAACGCTTCGCCGAACTGCGCCGCATGGGCATCAAGACGGTGATGATCTCCGGCGACAACAAGCTCACCGCCGCCGCCATCGCCGCCGAAGCCGGCGTGGACGACTTCCTCGCCGAAGCCACGCCCGAAGACAAGCTCAAGCTGATCCGCAGCTACCAGAGCGAAGGCCGACTGGTGGCCATGACCGGCGACGGCACCAACGACGCGCCCGCGCTGGCCCAGGCCGATGTGGCGGTGGCCATGAACAGCGGCACGCAGGCGGCCAAGGAAGCCGGCAACATGGTCGACCTGGATTCGAACCCGACCAAGCTGCTGGAGATCGTGGAGACCGGCAAGGCGCTGCTGATGACACGCGGCTCGCTGACCACGTTCTCGATCGCCAACGACGTGGCCAAGTACTTCGCCATCATCCCGGCGATCTTCGTGTCGACGTATCCGCAGATGGGCGCGCTCAACGTGATGCAGCTGGCCAGCCCCTCGTCGGCGATCTTGTCGGCGGTGATCTTCAACGCGCTGATCATCGTCTTCCTGATCCCGCTGGCACTGAAGGGCGTGCGTTACCGGCCCGTGGGCGCGGCTGCGCTGCTGCGCCGCAACCTGGCCATCTACGGCCTGGGCGGGCTCGTCGTGCCGTTCATCGGCATCAAGGCCATCGATCTGTTGCTGTCGGCTTTTGGCCTGGTCTAAGGAGATTTCATGAACAAGATTTTTCGTCCCGCCATCGTGATGATGGCCGCCATGACCCTGATCACGGGCGTGGCCTATCCCCTGGTCGTCACCGGTGCCGCGCAGGCGCTGTTTCCGGCGCAGGCGGCCGGCAGCCTGGTCGAGCGCGGTGGCAAGCCCGTCGGCTCGGTGTTGATCGGGCAAAATTTTTCGGACCCCAAACACTTCTGGGGCCGGCCTTCGGCCACGTCGCCGATGGGCTACAACGCCGGCGCCTCCGGCGGGTCGAACCAGGGCCCGCTGAACCCCGCGCTCACCGACGCGGTCAAGGGCCGCATCGAAGCGCTGCGCGCCGCCGACCCGGGCAACACCGCCGCGGTGCCGGTCGACCTGGTCACGGCCTCGGCCAGCGGCCTCGACCCGCACATCAGCCCGGCCGCGGCGCAGTACCAGGCCGACCGCGTGGCCCGTGCGCGCAGCCTGCCGGCCGACAAGGTGCGGGCACTGGTGGCACAGCAGACCGAAGGCGCGTTGTGGGGCCTGCTGGGCGAGCCGCGCGTCAACGTGCTGCAGTTGAATCTGGCGCTGGAGGCGCTGCGTTGAGAACGCTCTGAAAGAACACCATGGGTTATGCCGCCTACAAGGAATTTTTGGGTTCGTCGCTGGTGCACGCGGTGCATCTCGTGCCCCGCCGCAAGCCGGTCTTCGTGGTGATGGACGTCACCGTGCCCAGCCTGGACGCCTGGCCCGTGCGCCGCGCACTGGCCGCGTGCCCGGGCACCGGCATCCTGCGCTGCGTGCCGCTGCCGCACGACCACCTGGTGCACCTGGAGCTGCATCTGCCGCAGGATGCGGTGGCCGACGTCATGCACTGCCTGATCGCCTGCGTGCCCTGCGGCCAGATCGGGCGCATCTGCAGCTGGGACGAACATCTAAGTCACCACGGGTTGACCCATGGACACTGAGATCACCGCGGCGCTGTTTGCACTGGCCGCGTTCGCGTTGCCAATCGGCCTGGCCTGGCTGCTGGTGGCGCGGCACGCGCCCCGGGCGGACGGCACCCAACGTGCGGAGCGCAGGAAGCGCCCCTTCCTGCCGCACCGCGAAGAATGACCGCGCCGGTGCTAACCTGACGCACCGCATCCACGGCGCGACCCGAAAGAATTTTTTCCTTGGCCCACCCCCACGACACCCGCCCCGACCCCGACCAGCTGCTTGAAAAGCTGCGCGGCGCCGAGGTCCGTGCGCAGCGCGGCAAGCTGCGTATCTACTTCGGCGCCAGTGCCGGCGTGGGCAAGACCAACGCCATGCTGGCCGCCGCGCAACGCGCCCGGCAGCTCGGCACCGACGTGCTCGTCGGCCTAGTCGAAACCCACGGCCGCAGCGACACCGCCGAGCTGCTGGCGGGCCTGCCGCAGCTGCCACTCAAAGACATCACCTACCGCGGCCGCACGCTCAAGGAATTCGACCTCGACGCCGCGCTGGCACGCCAGCCCGCGGTGCTGCTGGTCGACGAACTCGCGCATTCCAACGTCGACGGCTCGCGCCACCCCAAGCGCTGGCACGACGTGGAGGAATTGCTCGCGGCCGGCATCGACGTGTGGTCGTCGCTCAACGTGCAGCACCTGGAAAGCCTGAACGGCACGGTGGGCGCGATCACCGGCATCCGCGTGCACGAGACCGTGCCCGACACCGTGCTCGACGGCGCCGACGAGGTGATCCTGGTCGACGTCACCCCCGACGAACTGATCAGCCGCCTGAAGGCCGGCAAGGTCTACCTGCCGCAACAGGCCGAACGCGCGGCGCAGAACTTCTTCCGCAAGGGCAACCTGATCGCGCTGCGCGAGATCGCCCTGCGCCGCACCGCCGAGCACGTCGAAGACGACGTACGCAGCTACCGCGTCGAACACTCCGGCGCGGCGCACACCGCCGCGGGTGCATTGCCGGTGTGGAACACCTCGGGCGCGATCCTGGCGTGCATCGGCCCCGAGCCCGGCGCCGAGCAAACGGTGCGCAGCGCCGCGCGCCTGGCGGGCCAGCTCAACGTGCGCTGGCATGCCGCGTATGTGGAAACGCCCAAACTGCAGCGCCTGGGCCGCCCCGAGCGCGACCGCATCCTGACCGTGATCCAGCTCGCCGAAGAGCTGGGCGCCGACACCGCCGTGCTGGCCGGCGCCGATGCCGCGGCCGAGCTGGTGGCCCAGGCGCAGGCGCTGAACTGCGCCACGCTGGTGGTCGGCCGGCCGCGCCTGCGCCCTGGCGTGTTGCCGGCCCTGCTCCCGGCCTGGCTGGGTGGCGGGCTGACCATGACCCGCCGGCTGGCGATCTTGTCTCCGGCTGTGGACATCGTCGAAGTCGGTCTCAGCCAAAGCATGCGCCGGCTCGGCAGCGCCATCGCCAACGGCAGCAACGGCCCGGCCGAAGGTGCGCCCGCCCGCCGCGCCGACGCCGCCGGCAACGACACCACCTGGTGGGGCCGCAGCTGGGGTTATGCCTGGGCCGTGGTGGTCAGCATCTGCATGACGGCGCTGGCCACGCCGCTGGTGCGGGTGCTCGATCTGGCCAACATCGTCATGCTGTTCCTGCTCGGCGTGGTGCTGGTCGCCATGCGCTTCGGCCGCGGCCCGGCGGCGCTGGCGGCTTTTCTCAACGTGGCCGCGTTCGACTTCTTCTTCGTGGCGCCGCAGCTGTCGTTCTCGGTGGGCGACGCGCAGTATCTGGTGACCTTCGTGGTCATGCTCGGTGTGGGCCTGTTGATCGGCCAGCTCACCGCCGGCCTGCGTTTCCAGGCGCGCATCTCCAGCAGCCGCGAGCGGCGGGCGCAGTCGCTGTTCGAGTTGACGCGTGACCTGTCGGCGGCGCTGATGCACAGCCAGGTCGCCGAGCTTGGCGCGGCCGCCGTGCAGCGCAACTTCGGCGGCCAGGCCCTGGTGCTGGTCACCGAGGCCGACGACCGCCTGGCCCTGCCCGCCGTGCCGCCGCCCGGTTTCGACGCCAGCGTGGCCGACTGGTCGCTGCGCAACGCCCAACCCGCCGGCCTGGCCACGTCCACGCTGTCGGCCCAGACCTGGCACTACGTGCCGCTGAAGGCGCCGATGCGCCTGCGTGGCGTGCTGGCGCTGCAGCCGGCCCAGGCGCGCTGGCTGCTGATCCCCGAGCAGGTGCAGCAGCTCGATACGCTGGCGCGGCAGATCGCCATTGCCCTGGAGCGTGTGCACTACGTCGAGGTGGCGCAGCAGGCCGTGGTCGAGATCGAATCCGAACGCCTGCGCAACGCGCTGCTCGCCGCCATTTCGCACGACGTGCGCACCCCGCTCACCGCACTCATCGGCCTGGCCGAAGGCCTGCAGCGTTCGCTGCCGCCGCTGGCCGCCGACCAGGCCGACATGGCCCAGGCCATGGGCCGAGAAGCCCACGAGCTGGCCGCGCTGGTCACCAACCTGCTCGACATGGCGCGGTTGCAGAACGGCGGCGTGCACCTGCGCAGCGACTGGCAGTCGGTCGAGGAAGTGGTGGGAGTGGCCATCCGCGCGGCTCAGCATGCCCTAGGCGATGTGCGGGTGCAGACGCACATCCCGGCCGACCTGCCGCTGGTCGAGTTCGACGCCGTGTTGATGGAACGCGTCATCGTCAACCTGCTGGAAAACGCCGCCAAATACGGCCTGGGCGATCCACCCCGGCCCATCGAAATCCACGCCCAGGCCACGCCCGACACCCTGGTCATCGCCGTGCGCGACCACGGCCCCGGCCTGCCCGCCGCGCTGCTCGGCCGCGAGGCGACGCTGTTCGACAAGTTCACCCGCGGCGCCGTCGAATCCGCCACGCCCGGCGTCGGCCTGGGCCTGGCCATCTGCAAGGCCGTGGTCGACGCGCACCAGGGCCGCATCAGCGCCGCCAATGCCGAAGGCGGTGGCGCAGAATTCACCATCACGCTACCGCGCCGCGCGCCCCCCGAAGCCATCGACGACATCTGACCCAACCCATGTCCAGCCCCACCGCCATCCTCATCGAAGACGAACCACAGATCCGCCGCTTCGTGCGCAGTGCGCTGGAGGCCGAAGGCTGGCAGGTGTTCGAAGCCGGCACCGCGCAGCGCGGCCTGGCCGACGCCGGCACCCGCAAGCCCGACCTGGTGGTGCTCGACCTCGGCCTGCCCGACAGCGATGGCCTGGACGTGATCCGCGACGTGCGCAGCTGGTCGGCCGTGCCCATCATCGTGCTCTCGGCCCGCAGCGACGA
>JAQGMQ010000228.1 GCA_028292305.1 Rhodoferax sp. | reverse complement strand
GAGGTGCGGGCGCTGGCCGAGCGGCTGAAGGTTTTGCAGCTCGAATGCGTCTGGGCCTGGGGCCACCCCGGCGGCCTGCGCTCGGGCGAGGCGCCGGAGCAGGTGGCCGACCTGAAGCGCCACACCGCCATTGCCGCCGCCGTGGGCGCCAGCGTCATGCGCATCTGCTGCGGCGGACGGCGCACGCGCCCGGCCGACTGGCCCACCCACAAGGCCAGTTTGCTGCCGCTGTTGCGCGACGCCACGGCCCACGCGCAGGACCACGGCGTGACGCTGGCCATCGAGAACCACATCGACTTCCTGGCCGATGAACTGGTGGAGCTGGTCGAAACGGTGGACTCGCCCTGCCTCGGCGTGTGCCTGGACACCGCCAACAACCTGCGCATGCTGGAAGACCCGGCGGTGGCCATCGAAAAGCTCGCGCCGTTCGCCCGCGCCACCCACGTCAAGGACGTCACCGCGCAAGGCGGCAACCCGCGCGACTTCGCCTTCTGGCCGAGCGTGCCGCTGGGCCGCGGACTGATCGACCTGCCGCGCGCGTTCAAGGCCTTGCGGCAACACGGCTACACCGGCCTGCTGGCGCTGGAGATCGACTACCTGCACCCGGACTACACCGACGGCGACCGCGCCATCGCCGAGAGCATCGACTACATGCGTAGCCTTCTCTGAACGCCGCGGCCACGGCAATCGCCAGCACCCCTGCGCATCGCGCACCGCCGCCACACCGATCCCCGATACCCCCAACACCCCCGGACACGACCCCGCCATGACCACCAACCGACTCGACATCCAGGACTTCCTGGACACGCGCACCTTCGCGGGCTTCCAGTGGAAGATCCTGCTGCTCTGCCTGACCATTCTGGTGATGGACGGCTTCGACGTGGTGGCCATGGGCTTCATCGCGCCGGCCCTCATCGCCGACTGGAACATGTCGCGCGAGGCGCTCGGCCCGGTGCTCGGCATGGGCCTGTTCGGCCTGGCCATCGGGGCGCTTGCCGGCGGCCCGCTGGCCGACCGCTTCGGCCGCCGCAAGGTCATCATCGCCTCGGTCTTCTTCTTCGGGCTGATGAGCCTGGTGTCGGCGTGGTCGACCGGTGTGGCCATGCTGTCGGCGCTGCGCTTCCTCACCGGGCTGGGCCTGGGCGCGTCGCAGCCCAATGCGGCCACGCTGGCCTCCGAATACGCGCCTAAGAAATACCGCGCGCTGATGGTCACCGTCGTCTACTGCGGCTTCACCCTGGGCGCGGCCGGCGGCGGCTTCCTGGCGAGCTGGCTCGTCACCAGCCATGGCTGGCAGTCGATCCTGGTGGTCGGCGGCGTGGTGCCCATCGCGCTGGCCGTCGTGTTGATCGCGGTGCTGCCCGAGTCGGCCAAGTTTCTGGCCGTGAAGCGCGGCGGCCGCGAGGCGCTGCAGCGCATCGTCAACGCCATCGCGCCGAACACGGTGAACGCGTCGACCGAATACGTGACCTCCGAAGCCGTCGCCGCCGGCAAGGGCACCAAGAACGCCATCCGCCTGATCGTTTCGCGCCCGCACACGGTGGTGACGGCGGCGCTGTGGGTCGGCCTGTTCATGAACCTGCTCACCGTGTACTTCCTCAACAGCTGGCTGCCCATCATGGTCAAGGACGATGGCTTCACCCTGGCCGATGCGGCCTTGGTCGGCGCCATGATGCAGGTCGGTGGCACCTTCGGCAACATCTTCATCGGCTGGGAGATGGACCGCTGGAACCCGAACAAGGTGATGATCGGCACGCTGCTGGGCGCGGCCGTGTTCACCATCTGCCTGGGCAACCTGAGCCCTGGCGTCTACGGCTTGATGGGCCTGTGCTTCATGCTCGGCTTCTGCATCAACGCCTCCAACACCGGCTGGACCGCGATGGCCGCGGCCTACTACCCCACGGCCATGCGCGCCACCGGCACCAGCTGGATGACCGGCATCGGCCGCTTCGGCGCCATCTTCGGTGCCTCCATCGGCGCCGTGCTGCTCAGCTTCAAGTGGGAATTCGGCCAGCTGTTCCTGGCGTTGACGCTGCCCATCGGCATCGCCGTGTTCGCCGCCTGGATCAAGGGCCGGCATGCGGGCGGCACGGGCCACAGCGGCTTGCCGGCAGCGGCCAGCCCATCCACCCGCGTGGCGCCAGCGCGCACCGCGTCCGCGGGTTGAGGCGTCCATGTCGACACAGCCACTCAGCCGGATCGGCCTGATCGGTGCCGGCGCCATCGGCCGGGCGCACCTGGTGGGCGCGGCAGGTGCCGAAGGCGTCGCCATTGTCGGCATTGCCGACCCCAGCCCCGCGGCGCAGGCGCTGGCCACCGAGTTCAACCTTCCCTGGTTCAGCGACCACCGCGCCTTGATGCAGGCGACCCAGCCCGACGGCGCCATCGTCGCCACGCCCAACGCATTGCACGTGCCTATTGCGCTGGACTTCATCGCCGAGCACAAGGCCGTGCTCATCGAGAAGCCCATCGCCGACACGGTGGAAGAGGGCCTGCGGCTGGCGCATACCGCCCGCGCGGCCGGCGTGCCGGTGCTGGTCGGCCACCACCGGCGGCACAACGCCATCGTGCGCACCGCCAGGGCCATCGTGCAGCAGGGCCGGCTCGGCAGGCTGGTGTCGGCTTCGGTGCTGGCCACCTTCCTGAAGCCCGAAAGTTATTACGCCCAGGCCTGGCGCCGCACGCTGGGCGCGGGGCCGGTGCTGATCAACCTGATCCACGAGATCGACCTGCTGCGCTTCGTTTGCGGCGAGGTCGAGAGCCTGCAGGCCGTCACCTCCAACGCGGTGCGCGGCTTCGAGGTGGAAGACACGGCCGCCGTGCTGCTGCGCCTGGTGAACGGCGCGGTGGCGACGGTCACGCTGTCCGACACCACCGCCTCGCCCTGGGCCTGGGACCTGACCTCGGGCGAGAACCCGACGTTCAGCCAGGTGCGCCCGGGCCTGGCGGACAGCCACTTCATCAGCGGCACCGAAGGCTCGCTTTCGTTGCCCAGCCTGCGGCTGTGGCGCTACGCAGACACGCCCGGCGACCCGGTCGAGCGCGGCTGGGCCAAGCCGCTGGAAACCGCCGTCGAGCCGGTCGACGCCGGCAACCCCTACATCGCGCAGATGCGGCACTTCGGCGCCGTTGTGCGCGGTGAAGAGCCGCCCATCGTCGACGCCTTCGACGCGAGCCGCACGCTCGCGGTGACGCTGGCCGTGCGCGAGGCCGCACGCACGGGCCAGGCGATGGGCTTCGGCTGACCGCGCACAGCTTTCCTTTCAACTTACCCAATCAACAACAGGAGACAAAGACATGCAATTCATCAAACGCAGACTTCTGCGGACCATCGCCGCCGCCGCGGTGGTGAGCGGGGGCTTCGCTGCCCATGCGCAACCGGCCAGCGAACCCATCAGGTTCATCAACGTGGGCGAACTCTCGGGCCTCGGCGCCACCACGGGGACGAACTGGAAGGCCGGCGTCGAACTCGCCGCCAAGGAGATCAACGCCGCGGGCGGCATCCTCGGCCGCAAGATCGTGGTGCAGGCCTTCGACACCCAGACCAACCCCGGCGTGGCCAAGGCCATGATCGCCAAGGCCGCCGAGGAAGAGCCCTACATGATCATGGGCCCGGGCTTCTCGGGCTCGGTGGTGGTCGCCATGGCCGAGAGCCGCCGCGCCGAGATTCCCAATTTCACCAGCGCGGAGGCCACCAGCATCACGCAGCAGGGCAATCCCTACATCTTCCGCACCTCGTTCGCGCAGGCCAACAGCATGCCGCGCGTGGCCCGCTACCTCGGCGACGAACTCAAGGCCAAGTCGGTGGCGGTGGTATACATCAACAACGACTTCGGCAAGGGTGGGCGCGACGCCATCGTCAAGGAGCTTCAGGCGCGCAACATCAAGGTCGCGGCCGACATCTCCACCGACCCGGGCCAGGTCGATTATTCGAGCGCCGTGCTCAAGGCGAAGCAGTCGGGCGCCGACGTGCTGTTTCCCTACCTCACCGAAGAAGAGTCGGCCCGCCTGCTGCGCGAACTGCGCAAGCAGAACTACGACAAGCCCATCGTCGGCGAGACCACCATCCTCGAGCAGAAGGTCATCGAACTCGCCGGCCCCGCGGCCAACGGCGTGCGGGCCCACGTCGGCCTGACCACCGAGAACA
>JAQGMQ010000195.1 GCA_028292305.1 Rhodoferax sp. | reverse complement strand
TGCGCGTGGTCGCCCTGCACGGCCTGCGCAATGCGTTGATTCCCGTGGTCACCGTGATCGGCCTGCAGGTCGGCGTGTTGTTCACCGGCGCCATCCTGACCGAGACAATCTTCTCGTGGCCGGGCGTCGGCAAGTGGCTCATCGAAGCCATCAGCCGGCGCGACTACCCGGTGCTGCAGGGCGGCATGCTGCTCTTGGGCACGGTCGTCATGGCCGTCAACCTGCTGGTCGACCTGACCTACGGCATCATCAATCCGCGCATTCGGCACCAGCACTGATATGACAAGCTCCAACAACGTCGCCGACCGGCCAGCGCCGGGCCGCCCCAAGCAGGCCGACACCGCCCTCGGGGGGCCGGGAGGACACGCAGTGCCGAGCGTGGGGGCTCATCGTCCGCCAACGCCGCCGCATCCGCTGCGTGAATTCTGGAATTATTTCAGCGCCAACAACGGCGCGGTGGCCGGCCTGGTCATCGTGGTCTTCGTGCTGCTGGTGGCACTGCTGGCGCCGTGGATCGCGCCCTATGCGCCCAACGTGACCGACAACACCGTCTTCCTCAAGCCGCCGTTCTGGCAGGAAGGCGGCAGCACCGCCCACCTGCTGGGCACCGACGCCATCGGCCGCGACATCCTCTCGCGCCTGATGCACGGCGCACGGCTGTCGCTGGTGATCGGCGTGGCGGTGGTGGCCATCTCGGTCATCGTGGGCACGGTGCTGGGCCTGCTGACCGGCTTCTTCCGCGGCATCTTCGAGATCGCCGTGATGCGGCTGATGGACATCATCCTCACGCTGCCGAGCCTGCTGCTGGCCATCGTCATCGTGGCCATCCTCGGCCCGGGGCTGATGAACGCCATGCTGGCCGTGGCCGTGGTGGTGCTGCCGCACTATGTGCGCATCACCCGCGCCGCCGTCATTGCCGAGGTGTCGCGCGACTACGTGACCGCCGCGCGCATGAACGGCGCGAGCCGCATCCGCCTGATGTTCAGCGAGATCCTGCCCAACTGCACCGCGCCGCTGATCGTGCAGGCCTCGCTCGGCGTGTCCACCGCCATCCTCGATGCGGCCGCGCTCGGCTTCCTCGGTCTGGGTGCCCAGCCGCCGTCGCCCGAGTGGGGCACGATGCTGGCCGACGCCCGCGAATTCGTGCTGCGCGCCTGGTGGGTGGTGACCCTGCCCGGCTTGGCCATCCTGATCACGGTGCTCGCGTTCAACCTGCTCGGCGACGGCCTGCGCGACGCGTTCGACCCGAAACTAAAACGATAAGGAGCTGCCCCATGGCTCTGCTTGAAATAGAAAACCTCTCCGTCGAATTCCCCTCGCAGAACAGCGTGATGCACGCCGTCGATGGCGTAAGCCTGAGCCTGGACGAAGGCGAAGTCCTCGGCATCGTCGGTGAATCGGGCTCGGGCAAAAGCGTCACCATGATGGCGCTGATGGGTCTGGTGTCCTACCCCGGCCGGGTGCGCGCCGACAAGCTGCGCTTCGCCGGCCACGACCTGCTGACCTTGTCGCCGCGCGACCGCAGCAAGCTCACCGGCAAGGACGTGGCCATGATCTTCCAGGACCCGACCACCAGCCTCAACCCCTGCTTCACCGTCGGCTTCCAACTGAAGGAAACCCTGCGCCTGCACCTCGGTCTGGACAAGAAAGCCGCGCACCGCCGCGCCATCGAGCTGCTCGAACAGGTGGGCATTCCCTCGGCCGAAAGCCGGCTGTCGGTGTATCCGCACCAGATGTCGGGCGGCATGAACCAGCGCGTGATGATCGCCATGGCCATCGCCTGCAACCCGCGCCTGCTGATCGCCGACGAGCCCACCACCGCGCTCGACGTGACCATCCAGGCGCAGATTCTCGACCTGCTGCGCAGCCTGCAGAAAGAGCGCGGCATGGCGCTGGTGCTGATCACCCACAACATGGGCGTGGTGTCTGAAATGGCGCAGCGCGTGGCGGTGATGTACGCCGGCCAGATCATGGAAGAGCGCAGCGCCGCCGACCTGTTCGCGTCGCCGCAACATCCCTACACAGAAGCCTTGTTGTCCGCCCTGCCCGACCGCAGTGACGGCAACACGCGCCTGGCCACCATCCCCGGCATGGTGCCCGGCCTGTACGACCGGCCCAAGGGCTGCCTGTTCGCGCCGCGCTGCAGCTACGCCACCGAACATTCACGCAACGAACGCCCCCTGCTGCGCGCCTGGGCCGACGGCAAGGTGCGCTGCCACTATCCGCTGGGCGACCCCTCGCGCGACGCCAAGCGGCAAAAGGACACGCCGGTGGCGGAGGTGGCCGCATGAGCGCCGTTCCATCGCCAGCGCCCATTGCCAAGGTCGCACCCGGCCCGGTCATCGAGGCCAAGAACCTGCAACGCGTCTATGAGATCCGCCGCGGCATGTTCCGCCCGGCCGACCACCTGCAGGCCGTGGGCGGCGTGTCATTCACCGTTGACGCGGGCAAGACGCTGGCGGTCGTCGGCGAATCGGGCTGCGGCAAATCGACGCTCGCGCGCATGGTCTCGCTGATTGAAACCCCCACCGCCGGCAGCCTGCGCATCAACGGTGTCGATGCCGTGGCCGCCAGCGGCGACGAACGCCACCAGCTGCGCAAGACGGTGCAGATGGTGTTCCAGAACCCCTACGGTTCACTGAACCCGCGCAAGAAGATCGGCCAGATTCTCGAAGCGCCGCTCGAGATCAACGCGCCCTTCTCCGCCGAAGAACGCGCCAGCCGCGCCCGCGACATGCTGGCCCGCGTCGGCCTGCGGCCCGAGCACTACGACCGCTACCCGCACATGTTCTCGGGTGGCCAGCGCCAGCGCATCGCGATTGCGCGCGCGCTGATGCTCAACCCTTCGCTGGTGGTGGCCGACGAGCCGGTGTCGGCGCTCGACGTGTCGATCCAGGCCCAGGTGCTGAACCTGCTGGCCGACCTGCAGCAGGAATTCGGCCTGGCCTATCTGTTCATCTCGCACGACCTCGGCGTGGTGCGCCACATCGCCCACGACGTGCTGGTGATGTACCTCGGCCATGTGATGGAACAAGGCGAGAAGAAGACCCTCTTCGCCCAGCCGCTGCACCCGTACACGCAAGCGCTGCTGGCGTCCACACCCGGCATCGGCGCCTCGGCCAACGTGCGCCAGCGCATCGTGCTGCAGGGCGAATTGCCGTCGCCGCTGAACCCGCCCAAGGGCTGCGTGTTCTCGACGCGCTGCCCCTATGTCACCGAGCGTTGCCGTGCCGAGCGGCCGCAGCTGCGCCCGTTGATGGGCCGGCTGGTGGCCTGCCATGAAGCCGAACGCGTGGCCGACGGCACGGCGCCGATGGCCTATGGCAACGCGCCGCGCAGCATCGAGCCAGCCGTGCCGGCGTGAGCAATTGCCCAGTTGCGCACCGGCATATCGTTTCCTATCATCGTGTGTCGTGACGCGGCGCCAACCAGCACCACGCCCCGGCATGTTGTCCAGACGGATGCCACCACCCCCATCATCCGTTTTTCAGTCCCCTGCTTTTGCAGTTTCCAAACCGAAGGAAGTCGTCAAGATGAACCAGTCCAATAACCTAGCCGCCAAGCCCAGCCGCCTGCGCCCGCTGCAACGTGCGCTGCTGCTGAGCGCCGTGGCCCTGCCGGCCCTGCTGGCCTTGACGCCTGTCTCGGCAAAAACACTCGTGTACTGCGCCGAAGGCAGCCCTGAAAACTTCTACCCCGGGGTGAACACCACCGGCACCTCCTTCGACGCCAACGAACCCATCTACGACCGCCTGGTCGGCTTCGAGCCCGGTGGCGTGAAGGTCGTTCCGGCCCTCGCTGAAAAGTGGGACATCTCGGCCGACGGCAAGGAATACGTGTTCCATCTGCGCAAGGGCGTGAAGTGGCACCAGCACCGCGCGTTCAAGCCCAGCCGCGACTTCAACGCCGACGACGTGATCTTCGCCTTCACCCGCCAGTGGCAAGAGAACGACCCGTATTACAAGGTCACCAGCCCCAACCACTCGTACTTCAACGACATGGGCATGCCCAAGCTGTTGAAGTCGGTCGACAAGGTCGACGACTACACCATCAAGATCACGCTGAACGCACCGGAAGCGCCGTTCCTGGCCAACCTGGCCATGCCTTACGCCGCGATCCAGTCGAAGGAAGATGCGGTCGCCATGCTCAAGGCCGGCACGCCTGAGAAGCTCGACCAGGAACCCATCGGCACCGGCCCGTTCTACCTGGTTCAGTACCAGAAGGACGCGATCCTGCGCTACAAGGCCTTCGCCCCGTACTGGGCCGGCAAGGCCAAGATCGACGACCTGGTGTTCTCGATCACGCCTGATGCATCCGTGCGCTGGGCCAAGCTGCAAAAGGGCGAGTGCCATGTCATGCCGTATCCGAATCCGGCCGACCTGGACGCCATCCGCAAGGACCCGAACGTCACCGTGCTCGAGCAGCCCGGCCTGAACGTCGGCTACCTGGCCTACAACACGCAGAAGAAGCCGTTCGACGACGTGCGCATCCGCAAGGCCGTGAACATGGCGATCAACAAGAAGGCCATCATCGACGCCGTCTACCTGACCACCGGCGTTGCGGCCACGAACCCGATCCCACCGACGATGTGGTCCTACAACAAGGCAGTGAAGGACGACGCCTACGACCCGGCCGCCGCCAAGAAGCTGCTGGCCGAAGCCGGCATGCCCAACGGTTTCACCACCGACCTGTGGGCCATGCCCGTGCAGCGCCCGTACAACCCGAACGCCAAGCGCATCGCCGAACTGATGCAGGCCGACCTGGCCGCCGTGGGCATCAAGGCCGAGATCAAGAGCTTCGAATGGGGCGAATACCGCAAGCGCATGCAGGCGGGCGAACACCAGATGGGCATGCTCGGCTGGACCGGAGACAACGGCGATCCGGACAACTTCCTCTACACCTTGCTCGGTTGCGCCTCGGCGCAAAGCGCCAGCGGCAGCAACGTGGCCAAGTTCTGCTACAAGCCGTTCGAAGACCTGGTGCTGAAGGCCAAGACCGTCAGCAGCCAGAAGGAACGCACGGCGTTGTATGAAAAGGCCCAGGTCATCTTCAAGGAACAGGCGCCCTGGTTCACCATCGCCCACGCGGTGCAGCTCAAGCCGATCCGCAAGGAAGTCATCGGCTTCAAGCTGAGCCCGTTCGGCCGGCACGTGTTCTACGGCGTGGACATCAAGGAGTGATGACTTGCTGATGCGCCAGCGCCCTGCGCGGCGCTTGCACATGGAAAGGCCGGGGCGACCCGGCCTTTTTTGTTGGCGGGCGCTTGTCACCGCCTGGTGAACTCAAACCGTGCTCAAACCGTGCTCAATCCGCATTTTCCCGCAGCAACCCGGCCGGCACCACCGTCTTCACCAGCCCCGTGCGCACGTCGTAAACCAGGCCCGACACCATGAAGCCGCCCGGCAACTCCGGGTTGGCCTTGAGCGCGGCCACGTCCAACGCCACAGCCGCGTCGGGGTCGGCAATCGCCATGCCGTCGAGCGCGGTGCGCGACACGCCCAGGTGCCGCGACAGCAGGTCGGGTGCGTGGTGGTAGCAGCCGATGATGCCGCAGTCGTTGTGGTGCAGCACGACCAGATTCCAGCCAGTCCCCAGCTGCTGACCCGCGGCCTCGGCCACGGTGCGCAGGATGGCCATGGTCTCCAGCGTGGCCGCGTTGAGCCGCCCACCCACGTTGCGGATCACCACCGCTTCGCCTGGCAACAGCTTGAAGATGTCCACCGGGTCGACCCGCGGGTCGACGCAGCCGATGATGATGGTTTTTTGGGACGGCAGCATCTTGAGCCCGGACGAAAATCCGTCGGCGGCAAAGGCCTGGTTGCGCTGGTGCAGGGTGTCGAGAAAATCCATGCTGGTCTCCGGTGGGTTGTCAAAGTCGAAAGCTATTTAAATGCTGTATATGCAACATACGAGATAAATTTTCAGGCAGCCTGCGGCAGGTTCATCATGCTGTCGCCCATCTTCATGAGTGCGTTCACACCACTTTGCCCCAGTACCTCGGCGGACCTGGCTTGTGCGTCGCGCCAGGCGGGCGCGGCATCGACCAGCAGCTTGACACCCGCGGCCGTGAGCGACACCGGCCTTGCGCGGCCGCCCGCGTCCGTGGGCACTTCGTGAATCCAGCCGCCGGACAGCAGCAGCTGCAGGTTGCGGGTCAACGTGGAGCGGTCTAGCTGGTTGAAGCGCCCGATGTCTGCGCGGCTCGCCGGTGCGATCTTCGAGATCACCACCAGCAGCGAATACTGCGGCGACTTCACGTCGAAGGGCAACAGCGCCTCGTCATAGATGCCGGTGAGCACGCGCGCGATGAGGCGGCTGCGCGTCAACACGCAGTCGCAGGCCAGTTCCTCGATGACTTTGTGGTCGATGGCTTGCCGCTGCTTGGAGTTCATGGACGGATTATGTTGCATATACAACATACCGTCAAGGCTTTTCTCTGGCCCATCATCGGCCGGCGACTTCCGCGCAGCGTGGCACCGCAAAGCGATCGGCGGGGTCGCCATTGCGGGTCGATGCGATCGGCCGCTCGGCTGCGCTGTGCCAGGCGAGCGCCGGCCACCAGCGGGCCGTCGCCTGCAGCGGCCGCAGCGTCGGCTCCACGCTTTCGCCGGGCCGCGGCGTCATCACGGCGGCACCGGTGCAACGCGCCGCGGCCAGCACCCTTTCGACGGGCTCGGTCCAGGCATGCGGCGCCAGCTTGAACAACCCGCAGTGCACCGGGATCAGCAGCTTGCCGCGCAGCATCTGGTGGGCTTGCACCGCGGGCTCGGGGCCGAGGTGTGAATCGGGCCAGTCGGCGTTGTACTGGCCGGCTTCGATCAGCGTCACGTCGAACGGCCCGAGCCGCGCGCCGACCTCGGCCAGCGCCGGCAGGAAACCGGTGTCGCCGGAATAGTAGGCGCGGTGGCTCGGCCCGACCAGCGCGAAGCCCGCCCACAGGGTGATGTTGCTGCTGGTCGACACACGCCCCGAGGTATGCCGCGCCGGCGTGGCCACCACCTCCACCTGTTGTGCCGCGCCGATGCGTGCAGACTGCCACCAGTCCAGCTCGACGATGCGTGTCTCGGGCACGCCCCAGCGCGCCAGATGCGCACCGATGCCCAGCGGCACGATGAAGACCGTCTTCCAGGCGGCGTTGCGTGCGATGGCCTCGATGGTGGCGCGGTCGAGGTGGTCGTAGTGGTCATGCGAGACCACGACCGCGTCGATCGGCGGCAGGTCTTGCAGCGCGATCGGCGGCGCGTACCAGCGCGCCAGGCCGGCCCAGGCGACGGGCGAGGCACGGTCGCTCCAGATCGGATCGACCAGCACCCGGGCGCCGTCGATCTCGACCAGCGATGAGGCATGGCCGAACCAGGTGACGCGCAAGCCGCTGGCGGGCGGCATCTGGAGTTGCTGGCCATCGCTGTGCACCACCGGGGCCGGCGCATCGGGCACGTCCACCGCGCGTTCCGCACCGGGCCGCACGGCGTCCCACAAGGCACTGCGCACGTCTTTCCAAACGGGCTGCGCATTGTGGAATTGTTCGTCGTGCCATTCGGGCGACTACTGGATGCGCGCGAGGCGTTCGCCATCGGGCTTGGCACCCAGGGCCGCGCACCCGCCGAGCGACGCGGCTGCAGCGACCAGGCCTGCCAGCACGACGGCAATGGCAATGGCAATGCCCGCCTTCCTGCCCGGCCGGAAGCGGTGGCCCGCCGGCGGCGGCGCCATCAGACCATGCCCCGCGCGATCAGGCTTTCGGCACAGGCAACCACGGTCTCGGCGGTGGGCCGCGGGCGCCAGCCCAGCAGGGTTTCTGCCTTGGCGGCGGTATGCCGGTGCCTGCGGCCCAGGCCCGGTGCCACCGCGCGCAGGCTCGGATCGATGAGCGCAAAGGCGCGGAACACGAAATCGGGCAGCGACCGCTTTGGCACCTTGGCGGCTGCGGTGCCGAGCGCGCCGCGCAACGCCTGCGCCATCTCGGCCATCCACATGAAGCCGCCCACCGCGATGAAGCGCTGCCCGGCCGCCTGCGGCGAAGTCATCGCCCGAAGATGGATGTCGGCCAGATCGCGCACATCCACGATCTCGAAGCCCAGCCGCGGGCTGCCGAGCACCCGCCCCTGCAGCATGCGGCCGATGACCTGCACCGAGCCCGGCCTGTCGGCCGACAGGACGGGGCCGAACACCGCGCCGGGCAGCACCGTGGCCAGGGTCATCGGGCCATCGTGGTCCTTCATGAATTGCCAGGCCGCCAGTTCGGCCTGGGTCTTGGACCTGCGGTAGCTGGTGAGCCGCGGGTCGTCGGGGTCGGTCCAGAGGGTTTCATCCGTCACGCCGTCGTCGCTGTACAGCGCCGGACTGGCCGCGGCGCAGGCCGAGGTCATCACCACCCGACGCACACCCGCACGGCACGCTGCGCGCAGCACCCGCAGCGTGCCCTCGCGGGCGGGTACGCTCAGAGCCTCCGGGTCCTTGGGGTTGTCCAGCCCCATCGGCGAGGCCACGTGCAGCACGTAGTCGCAGCCAGCCATCGCGGCGTCCCAGCCCGCGTCCGAAGTCAGGTCGGCGGCAAAGAACTGCAGGCGGTCGCTGCCATCGACCCCGGTGGCGATGGCCGAGCGCAATGTTTCCGCCTGGCTCAAATTGCGCAACGTCGCACGCACGTCGTAGCCCTGTTTCAGCAGCGCCACGATGCACCAACCCGCCACGTAACCGGCGCCTCCCGTTACCAAGACCGTCTCTGCCATATCCAATTTCGATCCAACGCCTTGCGGCTGTGCCCGTGACGACCTGCGGCCCCATGCCGGGTGTCGGGCGAAGGGTTAGTTTCGGGTTTGTGGGGCTGGTGGGGAATAAGGCAGCGTCCGCTTTTCGTGTGCAAAAGGACGCAAGCTGATTTCAGAGGACCGTTTTTCCGACAAGCTGGCGCAATCCATCTCGAAATCTGCAGAAGCTTGGCGACTGATTTCGGTCCATATCCATGCGTGGGCCAATTTGCTCAGCCCACGCGTGCTTGA
>JAQGMQ010000155.1 GCA_028292305.1 Rhodoferax sp. | reverse complement strand
CGCATGCGCCGCCTCGGCATTGCCGAGGGCAAAGGCCCCGGTGCGCGCGCCGACCTGCGGCTGCAGGATTACCGCGACATCGGCATGGACAGCCGCCGCGCCGCGCCCGATGCACCCGACGCCGCCTTCGACGCCATCTGCTCCATCGAGATGGTCGAAGCCGTGGGCCGCGAATACTGGCCCACGTATTTCCAGTCGGTGCACCGCCTGCTGAAGCCGGGCGGGCGCGCCTGCATCCAGAGCATCGTGATCGACGACGCATTGTTCGAGCGCTACGTCACGTCCACCGACTTCATCCAGCAATACATCTTTCCCGGCGGCTGCCTGCCGTGCCCGCGCGAGTTCCGGCGCGAAGCCGAAGCCGCGGGGCTCGAAGTGGTCGACGAGTTCGCCTTCGGCCAGGACTACGCGGAGACGCTGCGCCGCTGGCGCGACAAGTTCCTGGCCTCGCGCCAGCAGGTGCTGCAACTCGGTTTCGACGAAAGGTTCATGCGTGTATGGGAGTTCTACCTGGCCTATTGCGAAGCCGCCTTTGCCAAGGCCAACATCGACCTGGTGCAGTACACGCTGCGCAAGCCGCTGCGGGTCGCCTGACGCGGACGCAACGCGCGGCCTGCCTGGCGCTGCTTGGAGCCGCCGCATTGTGGGCGCCACGCAGCCATGCCGAGCCGGTGCCCGCAGAAGTGCAGACCAACCTGCCCGGGGCCGTTCTGGTGGGCGGCACGCGCTTGCGGGTATGGGGCTTTGCGGTGTACGACTCACGGCTGTGGGCTGCGCCGGGCTTCCAGACGGTCGACTACGGCCGGCAGCCGTTCGCGCTCGAACTGCGCTACCTGCGCGACTTCAGCCGCGCCGACATCGCCGAGCGTTCGCTGCAGGAAATGCAGCGTAGCGGCGCCATCCCCCAGGCCATGGCACAACGCTGGCAGGACGCGCTGCGGGCGGTCCTGCCCGACGTAAAAGCCGGCGACCGCATCACCGGGTTCTACCAACCGACGGGCGCCATCGCGGCAGCGCGGTTCTTCTTCAACGGCCAGCCGGCGGGCGAGATCCGCGACGCCGATTTCGCCGCGCGCTTCTTTGGCATCTGGCTGTCGCCGCAGACCTCCGAGCCGGCGATGCGGCAGGCGCTGATCGGCGCCGCGCCCTGATCGACGAACCATGTCCGGCAACGATTCACTGTCCGCGGGCGAAGGCTTTCGTTATGGCCTGATGGGCCTGCCATTGGCCTTTGTCGCGTTGCCGCTGTACGTGCTGCTGCCGAACCACTATGCGCGTGACTTCGGCGTGCCGCTGGCCACCCTGGGCTGGCTGCTGCTGGGTGCGCGGCTGTTCGACGCCTTCATCGATCCCTGGCTCGGGCGCCTCAGCGACCGGCTGTTCGCGCGTTCCGCGCAGGCGGTGCTGGGCATGGGCGCGGTGGCCGCGGTGCTGTTGACGCTGGGCTTCGTCGCCCTGTTTTTCCCACTGACGCGAAGTCCACAGCAGTTGTTGCCTTGGGCCGCCGTTATGCTGGTGCTGACCTACGCCGCCTTCAGCCTGTTGAGCGTGTCGCACCAGGCCTGGGGTGCGCTGCTCGGAGGCAACGAGGCCCGCCGTAGCCGCGTGGTCGCCTGGCGCGAAGGCCTGGGGCTGGTCGGGGTGGTGCTGGCCTCGGTGTTGCCCTCGCTCGCCGGGCTGCCGGTGATGGCCGCGGCCTTCGGCATCCTGCTGGCCATCGGTTGGCTGGCCTGGTGCCGGGCGCCGCGGCCAAGGGTCGTTTCCGCCACCGCCAAGTCCCGCAGCGGGCCCGGCCCGTTTCGCAATGCGGCCTTCCGCCGGCTGCTGGCGGTGTTCGTCTTGAACGGCATTGCCAGCGCCGTGCCGGCCACGCTGGTGCTGTTCTTCGTGCAGGACCGGCTGCAGGCGCCGGCCCGGCTCGAGCCCGCTTTCCTGGGCCTTTATTTCGTCTGCGCGGCGGCGGCCATACCGCTGTGGCTGCGCGCCGTGCCACGGCTCGGCCTGGCGCGCACCTGGCTGTGCGGCATGGCGCTGGCGATCGTGGTGTTCGTCTGGGCCAGCCAACTCGGCGCGGGCGACAGCGTGGCCTTCCTGGTGGTGTGCGCACTGTCCGGTGCCGCGCTCGGCACCGATCTGGTGTTGCCGGGCGCGCTGCTGGCCGGCGTGATCGCCAAGACCGGCACCGCGGACGCGGCGCAGTCTTCTGGAACAGCCGGCGCTTACTTCGGCTGGTGGAACTTCGCCACCAAGCTCAACCTGGCGCTGGCCGCCGGCCTGGCGTTGCCGCTGCTCGGCATGTTCGGCTACAGCCCCGGCACCCGCGAGCCCGCGGCATTGCAGGCGCTGTCGCTGGCCTATGGCGTGCTGCCCTGCGTGTTGAAGGCACTGGCCGCCGCGGCGCTGTACCTGCTCGTCATCCGGCCGCGCCACGCGGTCTTCGTTCCCCTGAAAGTCATGCCATGAAACGACGCCTTGTCTTGCTGCTGGCCGGCGCGGCCGCCCTCTGCGGTTGCGCTGGTCCGCAGGTTGCCGACTACGCGGGGCAACAGCCCACGCTCGACCTGCGCACCTACTTCGACGGCGTGGTCGACGCCTATGGCGTGTTCACCGACCGCAGCGGCAAGGTGGTCAAGCGCTTCACGGTGGTGATGCGCTGCAGCTGGACTGGCGACCAGGGCGTGCTCGACGAACGCTTCAACTACACCGACGGCAGCACGCAGACCCGCGTCTGGCACCTGACCCGCGGCGCCGACGGCCGCTACACCGGCCGTGCAGACGACGTGGTCGGCGAGGCCGTGGGCCAGGCGCAGGGCAATGCGTTCAACTGGCGCTACACGCTGTCGCTGCCGGTGGATGGACGTGTCTGGGCCGTGCAGTTCGACGACTGGATGTACCTCATGAACGACCAGGTAATGCTGAACAAGGCCGCCATGTCCAAATGGGGCGTGCACCTGGGAGACGTCACCCTGACGTTCGTTAAGCGATGAGCGGCCTGGCCGGGCGGGCACCATGCCGCTGAATCCGCGCGTTCGCGACTGGCGCGGCAAGACCGTCTGGGTGGTCGGCGCCTCCAGCGGCATCGGCCAGGCCACCGCTGTGGCGCTGCACGCGCAGGGCGCACTGGTGGTGGTGTCCGCTCGCGACGCGGCGGCGCTGGACAGCTTTGTCGCGGCGCATGCCGGTGCCGTGGCCTTGCCGATGGACGTTGCCGACCCGCAGGCGATCGACGCGGCGGCGCGTTCCATCCTGGCCGGCGGCACGCTGGATGCCGTGGTGTATTGCGCCGGTACCTATGTGCCGATGCGGGCCACCGATTTCGACCTGCCGACGATGGAGCGGCACCTGGCGGTCAACTACCTGGGTGCAGTGCGCGTGGTGCATGCCGTGCTGCCGCATTTCCTGGCGCGCCGCGCCGGCCACATCAGCCTGATCGCCAGCGTGGCCGGTTACGGCGGGCTGCCGCAGAGCCTGGCCTACGGGCCGACCAAGGCGGCGCTGATCAACCTGGCCGAGACGCTGTACCTGGACCTGCATGCGCACGGCATCGGCGTGCATTTGATCTGCCCGGGGTTCGTGCAGACGCCGCTCACGGCGCAAAACGGCTTCGACATGCCGGCATTGATCACGCCCGACAAGGCCGCGGCCGAGATGCTGCGCGGCTGGGCCAAAGGCGAGTTTGAAACGCATTTCCCGAAGCGCTTCACACGCGGCATGAAGGCCCTGCGCTGGCTGCCCTATGGCGCTTATTTCATGGCCGTGCGCCGGTTCACCGGGCTGTGATGCGGCGGTGAACGGTGCGGAGCGGTCACCGCGTGACACCGCTCCGCGAGCGCGCTCAGAGCGCCTGGAGCAGTTCCTCGATGTCGCCCGCAAGCCAGTCGTCGCCTGCCGCTGAGGCGGCGGTCAGTTGCACGATGAACACGCCGTCGGCCGGGATCACCGTCACGCCGAAGTCGATGGCCAGCAGCCAGGCCAGCCAGGCCACCTGTGCCTCGGCGGGCCGTTCGCCGACGGCACCTTCCAGCGGCCAGGTCAACAGCGTGCGGTCGTTGGCCACCAGGCCCGCTTCGCCCTGCAGCGTGAACTGCGTGGGCAGCGCCCGGGCCAGCGCGGCGGCGGCCTCGGCGGGTGCCGTGGGACGGCCGAAGCGGGGCATCCACGCCGCGAGCGCCTGCCCGATGGCCACGCCGCGTTGCGCTTCGTTCTGCATCAGGTCGGCATGGTCCATGGCGCGCCAGTCGATGGCGGGTGCGGCGCAACCGGAGGCCGCTGCGGCGGTCAGAAACGCGTGCAGGCCGGCTTCGTAGTCGGGCCGCACGAAACCGGCGCACACCGTGGCCAGTTGCGCGGCGCGGCTGGCCAGCAGCTGTTGCTGCTGCACGGCCAGCTTCTCGCGCAGCATCTCGTCGCGTTCGCTGCGCAAGGACGACAGCTCGAGCGCGTTGCGCAGGTCGGCGCGCAGGTTTTCCAGATCCCAGGGCTTGGTGATGTAGCGGTAGATCTCGCCGGTGTTGATGGCCTCGATGGCCTCGCCGAGTTCCGAATAGGCCGTGGTCAGCATGCGCACCATGGTGGGATGGTGGTCGCGGGCGTAGCGCAGCAGCTCGTTGCCGTAGGCTGTGGGCATGCGCTGGTCGGAAATCAGCACCGCGATCTCGTGACCGCGTTCGCGCAGGATGGCGCGGCCTTCCTCCACGGACAGCGCCGTCAGCACCGGGGCGATGGGACTCACGAGCCGCTCGAAGTACTTGAGCGCCATCGGTTCGTCGTCGACATACAGAATTTTGTCAGGTCTCATACTCGGTTCCCATCAGGATTAGCAACATTGGAGGACTGGAAAAACAGGGTGACAGAGGCGCCCTGTCCAGCAGGCGAAACGATTTCGATAGAACCACCGATGGACTGCACGACACGCCGGCAGAATATCAGCCCCATGCCGGTGTTGCCATGGCTGCTCGCGCTGGCGGCGCCATTGCCGGCAATGCCGCTCTTGGTGGTGACGGGTTCCTGTGTGAGGCGGCCCAGGATGTCCGGGGCGATGCCCGGGCCATTGTCGACCAGCCGGATCCACGGCCGGCTGCGCCCGCTCGCCGGGCCGGTCGCCGAAGTTTCACAGCCGAGTTCGATGCGCAGCGACGGCTGGGGCCGCCCACGCAGCGCATACAGCGCGTTCTTGGTGAGCGTGCACAAGACGAGGTACAGCAGGTCGCGCCGGCCGGGCAGGGCGAAGTCGTGCGCCAGGTTGCAGCCGACCCACGACAGCTCGTTGTCCTCGAAAGGATATTCGTCGAGCAGGGCCTCGACCAGGCTGCTGGCCGTGACCGATTGCACCGCCGCGCCAGGATAGGCGTCGCGCGCGGACTGCACGAAGGTGGCCACCAGCGACTGGCAATACTGCGCGCGCCGCTCGGCGGACTCGATGGCCGCCAGCACCTCGCCAGGCGTGCCTTCGGCGAATTGCACCAGGCCTGGGCTGCCCGGGGCCGGGCCCTGGTGGCGGGTCTTCAGCGCGTCCATGAAACCGCGCACGGTGGCCAGCGGGGTGTTGAGCTCGTGCGCCAGAAAACCCAGCGTCTCGCGCATGGCGCTCACGCGTTGCTCGTGTACGGCGCGTTCGGTGGAGCGCAGGCGGTGCAGCGACAAGGCCTCGCGCAACGCTTCACGGGTGCGCTGCTCGTCCAGCGGTTTCTCGAGGATGCGAAACACCTGGCCTTCGTTGATGGCGGCGATCGCCACTTCTTTTTCGGCATAGGCCGTGACCATCAGCCGCACCAAGTGGCGGAAGTCGCGCTGCACCGCGGCCAGCAGGTCCATGCCGCTGCGCACCGGCATGCGGTAGTCGGTGAGCAGCACCGCGATCTCGGCGGGCCGCTGGCGCAGCAGCAGCAGCGCTTCGTCCACGCTTTGCGCCGTGATGATGTGGAACTCGTTCGAGAACATGCGCACGAACCATTTGCAGGCCTGCGGTTCGTCGTCCACATACAGAAAAGTGGCGGCATCGGGACCCGTGGGCCCGGCGGTGGCAAGTGAGCGGTCAGGCATTTTCGGTGGCCAGTTTGAGGTCGAAGCTGAATTCGGTCCAGGCGCCGTCTTCACTGGCCACGCGCAGCTCGCCACCATGCCGGTGCACGATGGCGTAGCTCACGCTGAGGCCCAGGCCGAGGCCCTTGCCCACGTCGCGGGTGGTGAAGAAAGGCTCGAACACGCGCGCCAGATTCTCCGCGCTGATGCCGGTGCCGTTGTCGCGCACGGCCACGCGCAGCCGCCCGTCGACCCGCTCGGCGCGCACGTCGATCATCAGCTTGGGCCGGGCCGACTTGTGCAGCGCCAGCGCGGCGTTGCCCAGCAGGTTGATGAGCACGCCGATCAGCGCCGGCTCGTCGCCGCGCACATGGGTGTCCATCGGCAGATCGACCTTCACCTCGATGCCCTTCAGTTCGAAACCGGTGAGGCGCAGCGCCGACTTGAGCGCCTTCTCGAACAGGAAGATGCGGCT